>JBDNHJ010000045.1:0-24344 GCA_041688835.1 Fuerstiella sp. | reverse complement strand
TGACGCGCCAGCAAAGGTCTCGGGAAAAAGTCCTTCGCTGGCGCGTCAGTCTTAAGCCGGGTGATCGACGTGCCAGAAAAGGTGGCCGCACCCAATTCCCAACAGATTTCCAGCATCCGGCATGCATCCACGATTGGTCGTCAGAAATGCAAAACAGGATGTTCGGCCGCACTTCGTCCCCTACTGAAACAGCAGCCAGCAGCGACACAACGCAAAACATAACACAGGCCTCAGGCTAAACATCGAACACCGAACACCGAAAATCACCTCTTCCAGACAGAATCGGGGATCTCAAAATCAATCGGCTTGAATTTCATTTCACGACAGCCGTGGCGATCGATCACCACCATCTGAATATCGCCGCCAACGGTATCGGGTTCCGGGCCCATGCGCCGCAAATCGATTTCGGCGTTGAGCAATGATCGGACCAAGGCGGCGACGTGTCGCAGCGGAATCCCTGGGTGCAGCAGTTCTCCGAAGGCCGCAGAACTGAATTCGCGAAATGTTTTTTCTGCCACTTCTCGATCAATTCCAGCTTCCACCAGCTTTCCCATCAATCCCTGATCACTGCCGCTCAACAGGCGAATCAAATACGGGCCGCCGGCGTAGTTCAACTGCACATCGGCGTTGTTCGACTGCGTTGGTCCGACGATGTGATCTTTTGAAAAACTGTACTCAACATGCGTCGGCTTCCGATCGCCTGGTGAATAACCGGCAAAATGAAGATTCATCGAACTGACCGATGGGTTGGCTTGTTCGACCTTCTGATAGTGATCATGAAACAAATAGTTAGAAACTCTTTCCGAGATCTCAGCCAGTGATGACTTGCCGAGATCGATCTTCCAGTCCGCATGATCTGGGTCGTTGCCTTCCAATCGGCGGCGAACGTCTTCCATCAACTGCGTGACGGAAACGTCGTTGAGTCGATTCAGGCCCCAAGTCAGCATGGCCGCTGGGTAGTCCTTGTGCAGGACGAAAATCTTTTGCACACCATCGAAGACCTGCGGCCGCTTATCACCGCGAAGCAGCGTGCTGCGACTGTCGGCTCCCATCACGACGCCGTCGGCCACGGCAATTTTTAGAATGACACTCATGGTTATGCTATAGCTTCACGGGTTGGCCAGAAGCGATACTTTCCGCTTCGGCGTAACAGATTTTTAGAGCATCCAGTGCCAGCTGGCTGGACAGTGGGCCGGCGTCGTGCCCTTGAGCAAGACAGTTTACGGCCACCTGCAGTTCATGAGTGAAGGCCGCACACCATTTGTCATCGCCTGCGAGATCCACTTGTTTCACCGTCCCATCGTTCCCAACCAAGCTCAGCGGCCGATTCACCACCCATTCGCCAGCGTAAGTACCAGCGTCGAACACAACCGTCGCATTTTCGAAGTACAGCTCAAACCCATGACCGAATGCCAAACCGCTGGCCGCAATTCCACCGCTGACTGCTGTGACCGCCGGACCATTGGGACCGTACAAGTATGAAGTGTGGACATGATTCACAAAGCCGTCCTGCAGCAAGCCCGTAGAAAATACGCCTTGAGGTTGCCCGCAGGCGTGAGCGATAAAGTGGTTGTCGTGAATATGCAAATCGATGCCCCAACCGCCCAACTTGCGAAAGTCGGACATGCCGTTCGACCAGTCTGGCGGGCAAATCACACGCTTGAAGTGCGCCGCCCGCAAGGCACCGAATCGCTGCGACTGAATCGCTTCAGCCGCAAACCGAAATTCAGGAAAGAAGGGCAACACATGAGCCACCAGTAACGGCACCCCAGCCTTGTTGGCCGCTTCTGTCATCTGCAGAGCTTCTTTCAGATCGACGGAAATTGGCTTTTCGACAAGAGTCGGCTTGCTGGCCGCCAAGGATTCCAGCACCACATCAAAGTGCTTGTCAGTCGGCAGGCAGACATCAACCAGATCGATGTCCGGATCGGCCAGCAGCTGTTTGTAGTCGGAATAGCACTTCAACTCAGAAACATCGATCTGACCGCCCGGAGGTCCGAAGTTTCCTTGAATGCTGGTCCAGTCGCCGGCCAGCTTTTGCGGATCCCGAGTCGCAAATGCAGTGACCTTTGCACCAGCCAGATCTCGAGCCCCCTCGAAATGGGTATAGCCCATAAACCCGACGCCGATTATCCCGATTCGAATCATAACTGCTCCAAAGTCTGCGTTCATAGATGGTGTTGCCCGCTCCGTGAGCCGACACGCCTAGAACACCAGATTACCAGCAAAAATGCAAGCAATGCGAATGCCAAAACGGCAGTGTGTCGTACTTTTTTGGGTGTGCTTAAAAAACAGGCAGTGATGATGGTGCTGATTATTTAGGCAGCGGCGGTTTTGTTGGCTTTAGGGTTGGCAGCAGCGATTCGGATTGTATCATTCTGACGTCGACATCGATTTGACACAGTGGTGTCCGAGTTGCATATTCGACGAACACCAAGGCTGGCGCGTTGTCAGCTTTGTTTCAGGCACAGGGACGTTCTGAACTCAAGAAGACAAGGAGAAGTAACAATGCTAGTACTGTCACGAAAAGCTGGTGAGCGAATTCTGATTGGCGACGATGTGTCGATCACAGTTGTGCGGATTGGCCCTAATTCTGTCCGCATCGGGATCGAAGCTCCCAAGACGATGAACATCGTCCGCGAAGAATTGTGCAACTTCGGTTCTGCAACTGTTGAAGTCACCAAACCAGAAGTGCTACCGCTGTAACCGGCGACCGACCCGGTCGCTGAAGTAGAGACGTCCGGCGACCGCCGGGCGTAAAGGCTGAGCTCACCGCTCAGCTTTTTTATGCGCTGATTGGAAACGTTTCTTAGGACTTGTCCCGAAATCACGTCCGTTTGTAGCGGCACGGCGCAAGCCGTCCGATGTCACGAAACCGGAGGGCTTGCGCCCTGCCGCGACCCATTGAAGTGCCAACTTGTTTCGGGACACGTCCGTAGCAGGTGGACGAAGGAGCAGCTGACGCGGATTTCAGCGTGTTCAAATTCTCAAATCTTGGCTCATACCAAGCACGCTGGCATGGGGCCGAGTCCCTTGAACCTTGTGTGGTACAGTGGGCCCGGCAGGAAGGACCGACAGTCGATGCCGCCTGCCGGGCGGCACTTCGCCGCAGGCGAAACACTCGAAAATACGACCACTGCGTTAGTGTCTTCGTTGTGCGGTTGAACTTCGTTTGGCCGTCAGCGCGGGATACGCGTTCGGGCGTCGTTTGGTCGCAGTCGCAGCGAGCTGCGAAGTCCGTCCCGGCAGGAAGGACCGACTGTCGATGCCGCCTGCTGCGGCACTTCGCCGCAGGGGAAGCGATCGAAAATACGACCACTGCGTTAGTGTCTTCGTTGTGCGGTTGAACTTCGTTTGGCCGTCAGCGCGGGATGCGCGTTCGGGCGTCGTTTGGTCGCAGTCGCAGCGAGCTGCGAAGTCCTTCCCGGCAGGAAGGACCGACAGTCGATGCCGTCTGACGCGGCACTTCGCCGCAGGCGAAGCATTCGAAAACATCAACGCGGCCTTCGTGTCACCCGCCGTCAGAATGCAGCCACGGGGCCTTGTTGTTCGTAAGTCGTTTACAGAAAACGAGTTACGGCACGCTCCAGAACTGCGATTCACATTGACCCCTGCAATGGATCGGAACTATGATGCCGCGACGTACGTTTCTGGCCAGTAAACTCAGGATGAGTTTTACGTCAAACCGATTCAGGGAAGAATCCATGCCATCATCTGCGGATGACTATCCTGCTGTGATCCCAATCACACAGGTCGAACAGTTGCGCGAAGCACAGAGCGTGATTCGTCGTGAAGCGGATGCATTGCTGGCCATGGCAGACAACTTGGACGCATCATTCTGCGACGCGGTCCGCATGATCCATGCCGCTTCAGGCAGCGTCATCGTGACCGGCGTTGGCAAGGCCGGGCTGATTGGCCAAAAAGTTGTGGCCACGATGGCCAGCACTGGCACCCGCGCCTATTTTTTGCATCCCACAGAAGCCGTCCACGGCGACCTCGGCTGCGTGGGCTCTCAGGATGTCGTGCTGGCATTGTCTAATAGCGGCCAGTCTGAAGAAGTTCTGCGACTGTTGCCCGTTCTGAACCGTCGAAACATACCCGTGATCGCCATCACCCGCGACCGCGAAAACACACTGGCGAAATCCGCCGCCGTGGTTCTGGAGATTGGCTGTTATGCAGAAGCCGGAAATCTAAAACTAGCACCAACCGTCAGCACAACCGCCATGATTGCCATGGGAGACGCGTTGTCGCTGGTGTTGAGTCGTGCGCGCAACTTCACCGAACACGATTTCGCAATGTTCCATCCCGCTGGTTCGTTGGGAAAAAAACTGCAGCCCGTCCACGAATTCATGCGCGCTGGAGACAGCTTTCGAATCGCCGCCGATAGCGACACGGTCCGCGAAGTGATGATCGAACTCAGTCGCCCCGGTCGCCGCACAGGGGCCGTTGTGCTGACGAAGCCGGATGGTCGCATCAGTGGCATCTTCACCGACAGCGATCTCGCTCGCCTATTCGAACAACGGCGTGACCATTTAGTTGACCAGCCGATTTCGAAGGTCATGACAGCCAATCCGATCACCATTCGCCCGGACGCATTGCTTCCCGAAGCACTGCAACTGATGTCAGACCGAAAACTCAGCGAACTCCCGGTTGTTGACGCAGACGGAATCCCCCGCGGGCTGGTCGATATCACCGACATCATCGACTCCACAGGTCTTGTGCCGAACTTTGGCGAATCTTCGCCGTCGGCTGTCCGCAGTCGTTCTGCTTAACGAACTGATTCACGGTATCAGATGAGCATTTACAATTCTCCTCGCAGATTGACGCTAAGCATCGTGGTAACACTGTTGCTGGGGGGATTGTTTGTTGCGTTTCGAACGGTCACGGCTCCGTTTTTGGATATTGAGCATCAACCGCAACAGCACAGCAGCCCGAGTCGTGTGAATACGGTTTCTACAGAACTGGTCACCCAGGCGGAAAAATGGTTTCCCGATCATTCGTGGGTCGCCAAATCGAAGAAGCACTTTCATGATGGTGGTCGCTATTTGTATTGTCGAGATTTCGGGCTCACAGACAACGATCATACCGTCACCGTTAATCCGATCGCGATGATTCTGCACGGCAAGCCCGGCGACCGACCGATCACTATCGTGGCCGATTCCGCACGCCTCGAAAGCTCCACGCCGATTTCTCCTAACGCCACCGAATTCGGTCGTATCGTCGGCGGCATGCTGTCCGGCAACGTTCGCATCGAAGGCCCACGGGGACTCAGAATCGAAGGCACCAGCTTTCGGCTCGACGAACGCACGATGAAACTGTGGAGCAGCGATCCGGTCAAATTCCAAGCGGACGAACATCGAGGCTTCGCGAAGCGTGGAGTCGACATCTATCTGACTCCCGCAGCCGACGGCGAAGGCCTGATGGATGTGACCGAAGTTCGCCAAGTGCGGCTGAACGGTCGAGTCACGTGCCATTTTGTGATGCCCGCAACACGAGTCGATGAAGAAGATCAAGAATTGCAGGTCGAAGCCGCCGGCGGATTTTCGTATGAAGTCCTCACGCGCACCGGCGCGTTTTCTGGACTGCCACCCGCGAAGGGAGAAAAGAAACTGCGAACGCTTCGTAACGAAGTGTTGGTCACACGCTTGTTAGCTGGAAAAGTGACCGATCAGCTGGTCTGTCCGGAACTCATGCTGCGTTTTCGCGGAAACTTACCCAGTGAAGAGCCGACTGCAAATGGTAACGCCATGCAGCTTGAGCATGTGAAAGCTTGGGGGCGGCAAGTGCTGTATAAATCTCGCCAGCACGACATTACCGTTGTCGCCAATGAACTTGCTTATGCCTTGGCAGAACGCAGGATCGATATCTATCGTCACAACAACGATCCGGCCAACGCCGTCAGCGACGTGCGAGTTGTCGCGCAGCAGCGTAACACTTTGGTCGTGCCGCACATTCGTATTCTTCACACCGCAACCGGAAATATTCAGCGTGTTGAACTGAATGGAACAGGAAAACTGACCGGTCGGCCGGAACCCACCGCCGACAAAGACTCAGCAGAAACAGACGTCGCCTTCGAAGCCACGTGGCTGAAATCACTCACGATGCAAATGGGTGCCGATCAACTGACTCGCGTCGTGTCGCTGACGGGCGGCGCGACTGTGTCGGAAACCAATCGCGAGTTTCAGCTATCAGCCGACACCATTGCTCTGAAGCTGATCGAAACGCCATCAACGGACGACCCCGATCAGGCAGCAGACAAACGGAGCGTCCGTGTGAGTCGTGTGTCGTATACAGACAAAGCTGCCACGCCAGCCGTCAATCGATTTGACATCGCGAACCTGCGGCCACAACTGATGACCGCGGAAGGTGACGTGAGGCTGAGATCGCCACAGGGAAATGGTGAACTCAGGAAAATGCTGAAGATCAAATTCGAAGATATTCTCGCCGCCACGCCGGTCAGCAAAGACTCGGACAAACCGCCCGGCAACGACGCAGAACAGGACGAACAATCAAAGCCGGTGAGTGAAGATCAGATTTCATTCAAGTCTGACAATCTAGAAGCTGTGGTGGGCGTCAGTGTAGACGCCAAAGATAAGACTGCGGAGTTCAAAAATCTGTGGTTGAATGGCGACGTGGAAATCGTCCGGAAATCTAAGAAGCCGGGCAACAGTTTTTCCGCCACGGGCAACACGCTGTACGCAACAGGCCGCCAAGTCGAAGATCTGGAAATTAAACTCTTCGGAGACCCGGCAAAATTCAGCAGCGGAGCTCGCAAGCTAGAAGGTCCGCGCATCGACCTAGCGGCCATCGACAAAGAAGCGAAAGTCGTTGGCAGCGGCCGGATTCGCTTTACCACCGACAAAGGATTCGACAGCCGCAAACTCGACAAAGAAACTCACATCGACATTTTCTGGAGCGATCACATGGTGTTCCAGAAACGTTCCGCGAAATTCGTAGGCAACATTCGAGTGGTTATGGACGACGGAGCCACTCAGGATGTCGAACTGACCTGCGCTGGCATGACCGTGTACTTCAGCAAGGACATCGCGTTAGAACAAACCGCCGACGAAAAGACGTTCGACGCGATCGCAGCGTCAGACTCAGGCGAGGACAAGGCGAAATCGGACATCGAACGCATCGAATGCGACAACACCGTTCGTGTTCGTGTGAACCAATGGCTGGACGGCGAACCCATTGGACGACATTCTGCAGAATTTGCCGACTTCAAACTCAACCTGATCACCGGCGATTTCAACGCTATCGGGCGCGGCTACTTGGAGTCGGTTAGTCCTGACGAAGATGGTCAGTTGCAAGGGCCTGCTCCGGCCACCGCGCGAGCCAACACGCCGGCACAGACGTCAGAAAACGCATTTGTTTATCTGCGTGTGGAATTCATCGGAGACCTGACCGGAAATCTGAATCGACGCGAAGCCAACCTGACTCACAACGTCATGGCGCTGGTCGCACCGGCAAGGCACATTGATGATGAAATCAACATGGATGTGCCCACCAGCGAACTGCCGGAACGAGCCGGAATTCTGCTGTCCGAACTGCTGACCATCAGTTCCATTGACCGCGGCAGTGATGCGGAAAATTCGTTTGAAATTGTGGCCCGCGATAACGCTCGACTGCGGTCTCGAATTCTATCCGCCAGTGGAGCCGACGTGATCAAATACGATCATCAAAAACAGCAGTTCATCATGAAAGCCGAAGGCAAAGGCTCTGTTCGAGTCAACCATCTGGACGGTTCAAAACTCAACACGCTGAATGGAAAGCAGTTCGAATTCTATCGACCCAATCGACTGATTTCCGAAGGTCTGGGCGGACTGCAGCTGGAAGAATAGGTGCGGTCCTGACGAGCGAATCGTTTCACCCGACTCGCAGAGAAGGCTTTTTGCCGCCTGCACTTTGTGCAGACGGCCTCCTCTACGAGTCGGGTTAAACGAAGACACGGCCACGGAACAAGGGTGCGCTCATCGGTGATTGTGAAGGGTGGCCGGGGTTGGAGCGAGGTACGAGCGAAACCCCGGGGCTTCTTTCACTTCGTTCAGTCCAGCCACGGCCACCCAACATCAAGTGCCCAAATCCGTGAACGCACCTACGGAACAACACACACACCGGCATGGGCCTCTGGATTTTCGCTAATTTGCGAAGCGTTACGGCCCCAAGCGCGGCTCACGCATCCGGCGACATTCGCAACCGATGATCACGACATCGGCACCACACGTTTCATCAGCGTGGCAGGAATCACCAAGATGACAACCGCCGTTGCCAGTCGCGCACTGCCGGTGATGGAAAACGTCATTGCAGCGTCGATAAAGATAATGTTCAACAGCATGAAACCAACCGTCTTTTGTAGCAGCACAGGTTGGTTCGATCCAATGGCCTTCACACAACGCAACGTGATATTGGCAGCCACGATGGCCAACGCGATTAATGCTCCTGCGGCAGCACGGTTCCATTCCAGCTGTCTCCAGCTGAGCAGCGCGTCAATCGCGATCCCCAACAACGCGATCCCTAGCCCCAATGCCAGCCAAGTTTTCGACGAGTTTCCGGCTTCGTTCATGGCGAACAAAGTGACTCCGAACACATAGACTCCCAAACCTGCAGCAATCCACAGGGTGGAATTCCCAGGCCACGCCAATGTCAGTTGGTCGGCTGAGCAGCTGGCTCCGAGAATCACGTTCAGAAACCGACAGCCGCCCATTCCCAGCGGTGCCGCGATCGTGTTTTTTAGCAGTGAATCATACAGCACGATCACTGCGGCCAGAACAATCGCCACAACAACGCTGGTGGAACCCGTGTCAGAAAGCCGTCCCGCACACCACGCCGCACCGATTCCGATGACCATCAACACGCCCCCGAAAACAGCGGCTGCGCGTCTAGAAATTTGCCCGGCAGGAATCGGCCTGCTGGGGCGTTCAATGGCGTCGAGTTCTGCGTCGAAGACATCATTCAGCACCATGCCTCCCAGATACAATCCGGCACTGGCGCCCAGCAGTAGCCAGAGTGTTGGCTCAGCAACCAAAGTGGGCAGATCGCGTTCTGTGCGACTGATAAAGTATCCGCACAAAATGTTCGACAAAGCCGTGAAGACCGTCGGCAGCCGCATCAATTTCAGCCATGTCAGCAGCGTGGCGCGAGCGGCCAAAGTTTCTGAGGAGTCTGCGGTCATGAATCGCCTTTGAGGTGAGAACAGGAAATCGTCGCAGTCTAGCGAATCTGGAACGGGTTGCAGTCCGCACGGTCAGCCGAGGCTGTGACTGCCTTGATGAAAGCCGCAGGCAGCGGAAGGAAAGAAAGGCCCGCCGCCTTAGCGACAGCGGGTTCAACGTTATTTTTGCTTGAGCGGTCTATGATAAAAATGACAATGCCAATGGTCGGCCCCATTCTCTCGCTGATCTTCGCCAGATAATTCCCGATCCGGGGAAGCTTCGCCCCGTTGAAGTCTCGCGGACAGCAGAACGTTCAAGAAGAGCGAGTTCCGGAGTAGAAATCTCTGAAACCAGTCGCTAGCATGCCGTCCACGCATCCGTAGCTCAATTGGATAGAGCACCGGTCTTCGGAACCGGGGGTTGGAGGTTCGAATCCTCCCGGGTGTACTCTTTACAATCTGCGAACTGATGCTGCCTCGCCAGTTCGTTCAGAGTGCCGCAGCGGCCATCGGCGTTTCTACCGCTAAAAACGGCGTTTTTTTGCAGGGTTTTAGCGGCACCGAGACTTTCAGAGCTCTCGCTTGCGATCGCCGATCCAGCCATCTCTCGGTCGGAATTTGGCCACGGCCGCCGAAACTATTGCGCTCTCGTCTCTGAGCCGCGCTCTAAGTTCATTCGCCGTTTGCTTCGGCTCCTGCGAGTCGGACGGCAAAATTTGCGTCCGGGTTAACAGCTTGGAGCATCTCCATCAATGCGATTGCGAGAAGCATTCGGTTTCATCCGTCGGATTTCGCAACCACCAAAAACCAGCAAGCCTTTGAAGCCAACCCGCAACAGATCATGCCACAGTACTGCGGCGATCAATCGCCCTGAATCGTAGCTGGATAGGCCACGGTTCAGGTGATGCCAGGCCTATCTGTACCCTGACGGGATCAGCAACGGGGAGATCGAATCCCTACCAATCGTCACGATCATATTGCCTCGGTGATTGGCCAGACTTTGAGGTGACCTGCAATGCACTCACCTTGTCCCCATTGACTGTTTCAAGTGTCACCTTGAAACGCCAGTCGTCGCCAAAGTCGTAATGAAAAACCATCGAGTCACCGATCAAGAGCGGTACTTCACCAATTCGCATCTCATCGGCAAAAAAAATTGGCTTCGTCCAAGTGAGGTCCGGCAACGGTGATCGAGTTGCCCGCCGCGTCTCGCAATTCAAACTGATACAGGTGTTCGTGATCAAAACGGAAAGCCGTCAAGATCGCGTCGGCAAGTTGATCGAGATCGGCGTTGGCGGGAGCGGAAATCCGCCGCCATATCTTGCCAAGCGATACTTTGAAGGTGTGATCGCCTTCGCGAAACTCTGGTTCGGGTCGAGCGAGTGTTTTCGTCCATGTGGGAAAAAGCGGCTGCAATTTCTTGTGTAGAACGTCTGTCTTCTCATCTTCGTACGGTCCCAGCTTACACGTCGCGACAAACATGGCGTCGCCGAAGTCCGTCCGCTCGGCCCGCCGCACCGTCGCGGCCTTTCCGGGTTTTGGCTTCGCGTCGTAGTCTAGTCGGAGCCAACCGAACTGATGCAACAAGCAAGCGGACATCGACTTTTCAATGCTGTAGAAGATCCCGAACCGATCGTCGTTCAGGACGGTGACTCCCTCCCGACAACTCAGGTAAGTGTTTCGGATTTCGTTCACCATGCCGGTGTCCCCACGACCTCGCATTCCGATGCAATCCCAAGACGCATCGTACAGCCAAGACGCAGTGAGATTGAAATAACGTTCGGTCGAATTCAGAGATTTCCATTGCTCCAACATGCCGAGATCAATCAAGACGGCTCGTTTGGGTTTTGTCTTGCCAACCGCCAAGCCGGAACTACACAGCAACATGAACAGACCCATCAAAGTCGGGAACGATCGCAATTGCGGACGCTTCAAGTCATGCGGCAATGGATCGACCATGGCCTCGTTCAGCTCCGCAAGAACGCCTTGGGGCAAAGCAAAGTAGGCACTCGTTGTCGTGACTCCCGTTCCGATGACGTCGATCAAGGTTTCAATATTTGTCAGCAGCGGCCCCGGCAACCGATCGTCAATCTTCGTTTGCTGAAGCACGTCGAGATGATCAGGCGACAACTCGGCGTTAAACAAATCGCGGACGTCATTCATGCGAAAATCCTGTGGGTTTGCCGCGTTCGGTCGTGGTTGAATCTCCCTATTGGACTCGATCAAGTGGAAGAATAGAATTCTAGGAAGCATTTTTGTTAGAAGGCAAATCCAATTTGCAACCTGCTGGTCGATCGGCAGGCTGGAACCCTAACCACTTTCGCAGCGGATGCAGCTCACCATGACTCGCAAAACGACGGATCGCACGACGAAGACTTCCACCAGCCCATCAACGCTGGAGAAACTTGCCGCCGCGATTGGTGCGTGTGGCAAATCATCGGCCTATTGCTCGGGTACGATCGGCAATGGCACGATCGCGGCGGACGACTTCGAGATCACGATTGCTGGTGCTGGCCCGCTGCCAATGCCCATGCGAGCGAAGCATGTTCGTCAGCTTGGCGACGTTGCCAAGCCGGCCCCGTATGGCAAGCGGACGGAGACCATCGTTGACGCGGCCGTCCGCAATTCATTGGAAATCGACGCCGCGAAGGTTGAGTTGTCGGCGGCGTTGCGAGGTGCAATCGATGACCAATTGCCGGTCATTGAACGCGGCCTCGGTTTGCCACCGGGACGTTTGAAAGCGGAACTGTACAAGTTACTGATTTATCCCATCGGTGGTCGATTCAGGAAGCACCGTGACAGCGAAAAACGCAAGGGCATGGTGGCTTCATTGATCGTCGTGTTGCCATCGAAGTTCAAACGAGGGTCGTTACTTGTTTGGGAAAAGGACCGTCCCCGGCGATTTGATTTCAACCAAGCGAGGCAGGAACAAACAGCAGAGCACGTCGCGTTCTACGCCGATTGCGAGCACGAGGTCGAGCGAGTCGAAAGTGGTGTCCGCGTTTGCCTCGCGTTCAACTTGATCGTCAAGCCTGCCGGAAAACGAAAACGCCTGCCCTCCGATGCTGCCGATCCGATTGTCGTCAGTGCACTGTCGGATCGCTTGGCGGCGCACCCCGACAAACCGATTGTCTTCCCGCTCGACCACCTCTACACCGCTGCGGGTTTGAAACCAAGTTTGTTGAAAGGTGCCGACAGGGAGATTGCCGAGCAAGTCCGTTTGGCATCGGCACAATTGGATTGCCGGTTGCATTTTGGTCAGGTGTCGCGGCACCTGTGCCAGTATGCGGATGATGGGAGTTTTGGTTACGGGCGGAGAAGCTATCGCAGCGGTCCGGTCGACTACGACAGCTTGAACATCGGCGAGTCCTACGACGACGAAATCGTCATTGATGGCTGGAAAGATGCGTCGGGAAAAAATGTTTCGCTCGCCGATTTACCCTGTGACGAAACCATGTTGGCTTGCACCACGCCGGTCGAGCAATGGAAACCGACCCGGCAAGATTACGAAGGCTATACGGGGAACGCCGGCAATACGCTTGATCGCTGGTATCACCAGTCTGCCATCGTGATTTGGTCAGGTTCACATCATGCTCAAATCGTCGTTCGGATGGGGATGGAATATGCGGTCAAACAATTGCTGTCGATGCGCGGTGAGTTGCAGTCTCTGCCTGACGACGAACTGGAAGCCGCTTGCGACGATTGTCAATCGCTAGCCGAAGCGATCATCGACAAGTGGCCCGAACGGTGTGGCGACACGCTCGTAGCGAGCAAGAAGATCAAACAGAACTGAAAAAGTTCGCCGACGAGTTGCCATCGTTCGATGATCCGAATTTGGTCAACCGTTTTTTGCAATCGCTTGTCGGCCGCGATTGGACGTTGAACGTCGACAAATTAGTGATCCAGTCGTGTCGCAGGATGGGTGCCGATGCGATGCTGTCTATCTTGCGTTCCTACCTGTCGGCCCAGTCGCCCACCAATCAGCCGCGCCGAATTGTCGTCGAAGGGCTCGCCGATCGCGATCGCGACGGCGAGGTTGACCGCCTACACGAAGCAAATTGAGCAAGCTTCTTATCATTGTTCATTCGAGACCGTGCAGTCTCCCTGGAAGCGACTGTTTCAAGCCGCATCGCGATCTGCGCCGACAATTCTCTCACGCAACTTTGCGATTCGTTGCGGCATTCGCCGGGATTCTGGGCAGGCTCGGCAGCAGTCCCGACTTCTGGCCGCAGAGGCTGGAAAAGCTGCGGGATCGAAGTCACATCTTTGGGACCGTGTTCGCGACGACACGTTCGGAAATCAACCGCATGGCGGAATGCCGCGGCGTGAAGAAACTCAGCAATCTGAACGGCTGCAGCGGCTGACGTGAGCAAAAATTCGGCTCATCAGGCCGTTGTTTTCTGTTGGAAACCAATTTACAGTGCATGTCCTCGGTTTTCATTCAGCTCAAACGTCGATTTCAACGCATCCAAAACTTCCTCCACTCGCTTTAGCGGCACATCCACATGCGGGTTAATCCCTAGTCGCCGCCCATCCTCGACAAACCTATGAATCGGTAGTTTGGATGCAAACTGATCGAGCTCGATACTTTGTCCCAGATAGGAAAGAGTCTTGTCTGAAAATAGCACTAATCGATATCGCGGCCACGATGGCAAGTTCTCGGGGTGACCAAAGTGCACGTCCAATGCCATTTGCTCGAGCGTCGGGAAGGGACGTCCCTTACTGAGAACGATTCGTGCGTTGGTGTCGATCGACGTGTGATCAATTTTTTGAAAGTCGGATTATTCAGACTCAAGAGCGTTGCTTTCCGCTTTTTCGATTTCACGACGGTATACCAAGCAAATCGCGTCTCCGTCCTTTGCACGGAAGGTTTTCGGACTTTCGCCACCATCGAGTGCGACCATGATCTTCAGCTCGGTGTCGTCGATAAATCCATTGCCCATGAACACGCCGCGAAACCTGACTTCACCCCCGCTGCTGAGTTGATACTCTGGAACAGCACCCGAGTAGTCAAGCGTAAGATCATACTTCAGTGCGGGCGTTGTTCCCGCCATTGCCAGAGAGGAATCTTCAATGACAAGTTGACTCCATTGCTGGTGAGTGTTTTTCCAATTGTCAAATTGTTCAGCCGTGAGGGTTTCATCGTTTTGTAGGATTTCGCTCAACCTCCAATCACCTGTGATCGGTGGATGGATCTTGCCCCAATCCGGCGATGACCAGCCATCGCGACTCCAGCGAAGCTCGACACCAGTTATCGCAACAAACTCGCGCGACTGACTCCCCAGTGTGAATTCCAAGCAAGGAAGAAACTGTCGACAAGTGACATCGCCTGTTTCTGGTGATAGGTTCTGCGTTTCGAACGTGGAATCCAGCCAAATCAAACCATCATCGAGAGTTCCTGTTTTGGCAGTCTTCCGAAGTGCATCGGCAATCGCGTGTTTGCCTTGTTTGCGATACGACTTTGTCGCAGATTCAAAGGCAGACTGGAATTGTGGAAGCTCGAGATCTTGAATCGGCGGATCGAACAGTGACTGTCGTACTTCTCTGGTAGCTTGGTTGTCTTGCTGAAGCAAGATCTTCAGCGAACGAGAGTCCGTTTCGCCATCCGCTATTGCTGGGCTTCCCTGTACCGTAAATGATTCGCTGGGTTTCTGTTCCACTGAGGCGACCTTCTGCTCGACAGCGGCGATTCTCGCAATCCACTCGCCGCCGCGTTTGAGCGTGACCTGACTTCCGATCACTTCCAACTCGGCGTTTTCGTCTACAATCTCGATGATGTAGTTGCCAGCTTGCAACTTCGTTGCTGCCCCTTGCCGCGAGATCGTTAGTCGATCAACGACCTGCTCACCTTGGCGAATCCGTATCGGAACCTTCGCGTCACTGTTGGTCTCGATACGCAGTGTGCCTTTGCCCGATTCCAGAAAAATGACGATTCCTGCGAAAAGAAGAATCGCGAATGCCGCAGCAGCGATGAGTTTGAACCAGGGCGGTCGCCTGGATCGATTGGGTGCCAGTGACGCGACGGTTTGGGGAAGTGGCGTAGTTGTGGGATGCTGTGCGTGGGCAAGACAATCATCGAGCAACTCGGCGACTTCTTCCGCCGTATCGAAACGATCATTCCGCGACTTGGCTAATAGCTTCATCACGGTATTTTCCAACCAGTCCGGGATGTTGGGATTGATCTCGCGAATCGGGCGCGGCGAATCATGGGTGATGCGATGCAGTACCCCGAAACTGGTTTCGGCTCGAAACGGTGAATGCCCGGTACACATGGCATACATCGAGCTGCCCAGTGAAAACAGATCACTGCGTCCGTCGATGACTTCGCCGCGTGCTTGTTCCGGCGACATGTATTGAGGTGTTCCCGCAATGACACCACTGCGTGTCATGGAGGCATCGTCGACGGCGCGAGCCAGTCCGAAATCGGTAATCGTGACTCGTTCGACGCCTTGCTCCAACAGAATGTTGGCGGGTTTGATATCGCGATGCACTAAGCCTTGCTCGTGAGCGGCTGCTAGACCGGCGGCGACTTGAGCACCGATCCGCAGAATGTCGAGCGTTGGTAACGGACCTTCGGTGTCGATTCGCTTTTGAAGCGAAGCACCGCGGACATAAGGCATCACCAAATACGGCAATGATTCGTCGCTGGACACTCCATGAATCGCGATGACGTTGGGATGCAGGACTGCCGCAGCCGCTTTGGCTTCTCGTGCGAACCGCGTACGAGCTGAACCGCTGGCCGCCAGATGCGGAGCCATGACCTTCACGGCCACGACGCGATCGAGCGACTGGTCGTGAGCTTTCAATACCACTCCCATACCTCCGCTGCCAATCACTCCGGTCACTTCGTATCCGCCGATACGACCGAGTGAATCGGGATCATCGGTTGGCGCGAGCTGAGCCAAAACCTGATCGATTTGCGAACTACGCCGATCTTCCCGGTCTCGAAGGGGATCTTCTTCGTGCAACGGACTTCGG
This sequence comes from Fuerstiella sp., assembly GCA_041688835.1. Classification (GTDB taxonomy): domain Bacteria; phylum Planctomycetota; class Planctomycetia; order Planctomycetales; family Planctomycetaceae; genus Fuerstiella. The sequence continues at coordinate 8,215 of JBDNHJ010000045.1, read as the reverse complement.
TCGCCGCCCAGCAGTTCACTGGCTTCTTCCCAAACAGCCGCATCCGCGACACGCCGCTCCAGGTCGGTCCCACAGGACGCACATTGATTCAGGTGTTCGGTCAGGTTACGTTCGGCGTCGGCACTGAGTTCCCCTTGCAGATAGGCGGTCAGTTGGTTGGGGTCACAGACGAGTTGATTCATAATTGTGATGACTCCAGTTCCGCGATTGCTGCGTGCAATCGCTGCATGATTCGGCAACGTGCCGTGTAAATCGTTCCGACTTCCTTGCCAAGCTTGTCGGCTGCCGCTTGGTTGCTCAGGCCGCCGATGACCGTCAGCTTGAAGGCCTGCCACGTATCGGGGTGCACGTCGCGACAGACAATCTCCGCCGCTCGCAGATAGAGCTCGCGGCGATATTCCCAGTCGATCAGCGATTCAGTTTGCGTATCCGCTTCTGGCTGCTCGGCGCGCAATTGCCGAAGCGACCGCCAGCAGCACTTGCTGCGATAAATCCTGAGCATCCGCTTCCTGAAGCCCGCGAGCCACCGCCGTGCGAAAGATCACAGGCCGATAGATTGAGACAAACTGCTCCCACGCAACCCGGTTTTCCGGGTCTTTCACCTGAACAATCAGGCTTTCGCGAGTTTCAGGGAACTGTGTCACGGAGTGCTTCGGCTGCTGAGGTTGAAAAGAGAAATCTCACCCGACAGCAGTTAAACACACGATTCCTGAATCCTTACACGAAAAATGCTGGCTCTACCAGAATCTCTGTGTTGTTGTTTTGAACCACGAATTGCACGAATCATACGAATAAGCACCTGTGCGTAAGTTTCTTCGTTTAACCGCGTGCCCAGCGGGCCGCGCGTTGTACGTCAAACACGCGGCCCGCTGGGCACGCGGTTAAACCTATTTTCCGCAACTTGGAAACGAGCCTAATCTCAGACTTGCGCATGTTACTAGGGTCGCCGGGCTTTGCGTCATGGACAACACAACATGGTATGGAAATCAAACGGACGCTCAGGGCGTGGCGCTCGGAGCGCTGGCTGTGATTGAACCGATGATCCAAAAAATCAATCTCGCTGAAATCATCAACCGGCATCTGCCCGTTGATCCGCAGGCGGAGTTCGATCATGGAACGATACTCACCATGCTGGCCGCTGCGCGCTTGTATTCGCCCGTCGCGCTGTCTAACGTCGCGGACTGGGCCGAATCCAGCGGTGCCAATTTGCTGTGGGACAGTCCCGCCGAAAAACTCAACGATGACTGGCTCGGACGATCGCTCGATGCGCTGTTCACGCAGCGGCATTCCATTCAGGCATCGCTCGCCCAGCACGTGGCTGAGAAGTTTAATATTTCGCTCGATCGACTGCACTACGATCCCACGCACGTGCTGTTTACTGGAGCCTATGCCAACGCCGAAGTAAGGGAAGCCCTGACCGATGAGGTCGTGCTGTCCGACGACGCGCGCGGGGCCGCAGCGATCAACAAGGGGCGTGCCACAGATGACGCTCCCAAAGGGTCGCGCATGGTGCATGTCGGCCTGCTGTCGTACATTGATGAGCTCGGTGTGCTGCCGTTGTTCGGCCATACCATCGACGGCAATCAGAACGGTCGCACGGGGATTCGCGAACAACTGGCGTTGGTTAACAAACTGCTGAAGCCGCCGAAGTTTACCATGATTTCTGATCGTGGCACGTTTTCGGTCGCTCATTTGCTGCGTCTGAAAAAAGTGAACAGTCACGCCATCTGCAGCGTGCCGTGGGCAGATGTGAAGGAACTGTTTGAAGCAAATCGCAAGTCGCTGCAGTGGAAGCAGGCCTCGTACCTGTCGATCGAACAGCAGCGGCGACGCGATCGCAACAGCGACCTACCGCCAGAAGCGTATCAACTGGCGGTGCTCAATCACACGATGACGGACGATGCTTCGAAGAAATCGATTGCCGTGCGTGTGATGTTTGTGTTCAGTTCGGCCGATCAGAAAGTCGTGGAGCAGCAGCGTCAGAAAAAGATTGCCAGCATCGCCAAAGAACTTCAACAACTGGAAAAGAGTGTCGCGGCCGGTCGTTACAACGACAAGATCGCGTCTGTTGCCAAACGCGTCGCGCGAGCTTTCGGCGCTGGCACGGCCGATTGCTATTTCACATGGACACTGGTGAAACTGACGGCTGCCGAACAGAAAACGCTTCCGAAACCTACCAGCGGCTGCCGCATTCCCACTCATCGTTTCGCTTGGACGTTCGATGCGAAACAGGTCAGCCACGACGAAGCGTCCGACGGCTTTTCGGCCATCGTGACGACGGCCCCCAAAACACAACACAGCTGAGACCAACTGTTCACCATGTTTCGCGAACAGAATCTGGTGGAACATGCGAATCGTCAGTTCAAAGGTCCGCTGGCCGTGCGTCCCATCTTTCTGCATTCGCCCGAACGAGTCGAAGCGTTGTTGTTCGTGCTGATGATCGCGTTGATGATCGATTTTCTGATTCAACGGACGTACCGCGAGAACACCGACGAAGAGGCACCGCAGACGGAGCGTCGTATTACGACGGCCACGATCCTGAAATCGTTTTTGAATTACACCGTGTTGATTCATCATCATGCTCAAGGTCGTGAAGTTCAGCCAACGCGGCTATCTGAGTCGCCTGCAGTTCCCGACCCCCGCACAAACGCTCAGCCGCAGACTCGCACGACCACCCGACTGACAAAATTCATTTCCCACACCGACGCCCCTGAAATTTGACTCAGCGAAAGGGTGCGGAAAATAGGGTTAAACTGGCCAAGCAGGATGGTCCCACCAACGAACGCGCTCTCTTCGGTGAGACTTACAATCCCAACCCGAGTCCAACGGTCGGCTTCGATCCCGTCAAAGCCGTATCCTACCTCTGGGTTCGGCAGGGAGACGGGAAACTGATCGTCCCTGAAAACCTTGGCCATCGCGACCTACTGCACAAAGGCTGGCCCAAGATCGGTACCGTCAAGAAAACGGACCACTTCACCGAACCACGTTTGTTCAATCTGTCTGATGATCCACGAGAAACGACGAACCTCGCGGATTCACAGCCCGACAAACAGAAAGAGTTACGCGAGTTGCTCGACGAATGGTGGCCGCTTGCACCCCAAGTCGACGCATCGAGATAATTTTGATACCCACCTCAACCGAACCTCAACCGAACCTCAACCGAACCTCAACCGAACCTCGTGTGGACCTCGTCTGGATCATGGCTGACGACTTGGGCTGGAGAGATGTCGGTTGCTATGGTCCCTCCCAGATCCCGACGCCGAATCTCGGTCGGCTCGGTGTAGCGGAAGACACTCTCGTCGTCGTAACCAGTGACAACGGCGGGCATCCCAGTGCCGCAAAGCACGGGCACGACAGCAGCGGACCTTGGCGAGGCCACAAGGGAAGCGACTGGGAGGGCCGCCATCGCGTTGCGTTGCTCGCACGATGGCCTGCGCGCATCAAGGGCGGGCTGGTCAGCGAGGCGCTCGTATCCCTGACCGACTCGCCGCCACAGCCTCGGCCCTGGCAGGAGGATTTCTTCTGCCCCCGGGAGCGCTTGACAGCATCGACCAGTCCCCCGTGCTGCTTGGGAATCAGACCACCATTCGCGATTCCTTGATGATGGCGACGCGCGGCTACACCGAGGTTGTGCGGCGCGAGGGCGATCGCAAGGTGATCCTCGAGACCGGGACCAACAAAGTTCGATTCTGTGACCTGACGCCCCATCCCGGCGAAGACTCGCCGGACGCTCTCGATGACAATGATCTCGCGTCGGCGGCGAAGATGGTCGAACGACTGCACCCATACTTCCAGCAGGGCGTTAGCATCGTGCGGAAAATAAGTGTCGCCTTTCGCTCCGCGAAAGTTGCGTCTAGACGTACTTTCGCGGAGCGAAATGCGACTTAAAAAAACCGCACGATGCTTAGTCGCTTTGGCGTTATCGGAAGCCCCGGTTTGGAAGATATCTTGTTTGAGAGCAAAGGAGCAGCGGAATCGCCAGATGCGGGAACTGCTGCACGCTCGACCATCGGTCCTAAACAAAAGAAAAACTCGTCTGACAGTATACCGTTTTCCGTTATGGTATACCGTATGAGCAATTTTAATCCTGCGACCCTTGCCGCTTCCGCAGTCGATCGTCTGCGGCGGGAAATTTTTGACGGGCAACTTCCTCCGGGAACTCGCCTTGCCGAGGCCGCTCAGGCGAAACGTCTTGGGCGTGAGCCGCGTGCCGGTGCGGGAGGCGTTTGCCGCGCTGGAGCGGGACGGGCTGCTGGAGTTCACCGACACCGGACGCACCGTGGTGAGACAATTGACCACTCAGGATTTCGAGGAACTGTTCGCCATGCGACTGCTGCTCGAACCCGCCGCGGCGCGAGCCGCTTTTCCGCTGAGCCAAAAACTCCAGCGATCGCTGGAAGAGAATGTTTCGGCGACCCGAAAAGCGAAAACGCTGGATGAAGTGACTCGCCTCGATCTGGACTTTCACCAGTTGATCGTGGCGGCGTCCGGAAACGCGCGGCTTCTGAAGTTATGGCGTTCCCTTCGTATCGAACTGGAACTTTGGCTGGGCTATCTCCACCAGCAGCATCGTGACCGGGCCTTGAACACGCGAGTCGACACCGCGGGTTCGCACGAAAAGATCCTGTGTTGTTTTCAATCCCGTTCCGCTGCCGCCTGCGAAAAGCGGATGCGAGAACATATCCTCGGCTGGCGCGATTGGCTTCCAATCATGGAGATCGGGGATGAAGAACCGACCCATGACGAGACAGCTTCTGGTGGCATCGCGAGTCATCCAGCAATGATCGCGGCTCCACAACCAGAATCAATCAGGAGGTCACCGACACCAAGAATCAGACCATTTTCGTTACACTTTTGATCGCCTTGCTGGCGTGCATGGCGTCAGGTGATGCAGCGACCGACGACGCGTTCTTCGAATCGAAGGTGCGTCCGCTGCTTGTCAAGCACTGTTACGAGTGCCACCTCGGTCGCGATTTTCGACTGGCCGATGTCTATGGCGAAGTGGTGAAGGAGATCCTTGCCTGAATCAAAGAATGAAACCAACCACCCACACTGCCGGCCGCCGCTGTCCCGCTATCGCGTGGCATGCAATGGCTGGCGGAAAAGCTATATTTTAACCTCACATCCATGACACGTTTCGTTTTCTTGCAATTCAGAGAAATGACGTTCCTATGACACCCAGGATCCAAACCCGAAATCCCCACGTTCTCCCCACGTCGGTGTCGCAATTTTACATTGCCTTTCTGCACACGCTGCCGCTCCTCGTCGCATGCTTTGGCTTGGCCGGTGCCGTCCGTGCTGCCGAGTCGTTTGACGCCTTCCTAGACAAACACTGTATCAGTTGTCATGGCCCCGAGAAGGAGAAGGGCGACCTGCGCATCGACCAGCTCTCGCGCGATTTCAAGTTGGGCGCGGACTCCCATCATTGGGCGGAGTTGATCGAACGGATCAATTCCGGAGAGATGCCCCCGGAAGCAGAACCGCAACCGACGCAGGAGGAAATCGCGGCGTTCGTCCCGAAGCTCGACTCGCTGATCAAAGAGGGCCGGGCGGCGCGGATGGCGGCGCGTCCGGCGGTGGCGCATTACCGTCTTAGCCGGAAAGAGTATCAGAACACGGTCTATGATCTGCTCGGTGTGCGTTACGATCCGACCAAGCCGGGCGAGTTGAACGAAGACACGCTGTGGCACGGTTTTGAGCGGATCGGATCGGAGCTGTCGCTTTCGCCATCGCATGTCGATCGGTATTACCGCGCTGCGGAACTCGTCCTCGACCGCGCCTTTCCCGCCGCGTCTGGCGAGGCTCGCAAAGTTCGCAAGACCGCTGCCGAGTTGCGTTACGGCGGCGGGAAGACGCAGCAGGAGGCGCTGGACCGGATCGGCATCCAGCGGCCGCTGCGTTACCTCCTCTTCCCCGGTCGAGTCCAGACCGCGCTTTCGCCTGGGTGGCTCGGGAAAACCGGTCCGCAGCACAGTGGGCTCTACAAAGTCCGCATCAAGGCCAGCGGGATTCGTCCGCTCGGCGGCCAGCCGGCACACCTGAGCATTGGGAAGAAGACCGGCGAGGAGACCGTGGATGGCCTGATCGAATTTGACGTCACGGCACCGGAGGACAGTCCGGAGGTCCATGAGTTCGAGGTGTTCCTAGAGATGCCAGCGACGCTGGACTTCTGCGTGGTGGCCACCGATGTGGTGGACCGAAGGCAAGGCGCTGCCTTCCGTGGCGCGCTCGCTAGCCCATTCTATATTTTTACACACAGCAGCGAGACCCTGCTGCTGAATCCAAACGCACCGCAGATGTTCGATGGCGACGGGAACGGCCTCTTTTCGACGGCGCTCGTCGATTGGATTGAATGGGAGGGGCCGCTGGAGACGGAGGCGGAGAAGTCACTTCGCAAAGGCCTGGCACCCTCTGAGGACGTCGCTGACGTTGTGGTCGCGGAACATCTCCAGCGGTTCGCCGAACTCGCCTGGCGGCGGCCGGTCAAGACGGAGGAGTTAGCGGAGTATCTGGGGTCCTACCGTGCCGAACTTGAGGCGGGTGAAAAGACGACTGATGCCTATCGAGTGGCGATGCTGGGAGTGCTGACCTCAAGAAACTTCCTCTATCTCGTCGAGGGCGAGCCTGATGTGCGCAAACGTCTCACGGACTCTGAACTCGCCTCGCGGCTCTCGTACTTCCTGTGGAGCTCAATGCCCGACGACGGCCTCTTCACCGCGGCCCAAAACGGCTCCCTTTGTACGACGGACTTCCAGTCCGTCGACACAACCAACACGCGACGGACTGGGAAGTCCGTCGTACTAGCGCAAGAAGTGGACCGGATGCTGACGGACAGCAGGATCGACCGCTTCGTCGACGACTTTGCGCGGCAGTGGCTGCAACTGCATCGCCTCGGCATGTTCCCGCCGGACAAGGGGCTCTACCCTCGCTACGACGCGTGGCTCGAAACGAGCATGCGTGTGGAGGTCATCGAGTATTTCCGCGAGATGTTCGCAAAGAACCTGCCCATCGATGCCTTCCTCGATTCCGACTGGACCATGGCCAACGCCCGACTCTGCGATTTCTACGGACTGCCGGAGCCGAAGGCGGGCGGCTTCCAGCGCGTCTCGCTGAAGCCCGAGGATCATCGCGGCGGACTGCTCACGATGGGCGCGGTGCTCGGTCTGACTTCGGACGGCACGCGCCACCGTCCGGTGCATCGCGGCGTCTGGCTCAGCGAGACGATCTTCAACAAGACGCCACCGCCACCCCCGGCGAACGTCAGCGCCATCGAACCCACTCCGCCGGACGTCGCCAAGGCGACGATTCGCCAGAAAATAAAAGCACACGCCAACGACGCGAGCTGCGCCGCCTGCCACGCGAAGATCGACCCCCTGGGCCTCGCCTGGGACAACTACGATGCCATCGGGCAGTGGCGGACTCGTGAGAAGGTTGCCCAGGGAATCGGCGAGGATCCGCTTGTCGATCCCTCCGGCGTGCTGTCCGGCGGCCGTCCGTTCGAGGATGCCAGCGAATTCAAACGGCTGCTGATCGAGGACCGCGACAGCGTTGCGCGGGCCTTCATCGAACAGCTTTGCACCTACGCGCTTCGCCGCGTGCTGACCATTGATGACCAGGACGACCTGCAAGCCATTGTGGCCGAAGCGAAGAAAAGCGATTTTCGAATTAAGGACATCGTGCGTGCCGTGGCGTTGTCGGATCTGATGAGAAAAAGATGAGAGCTTCGCCGTACGACGGACTTCCAGTCCGTCGAAACACCCGACGAACAGGATGTTCGTCGTACAAAAAAGCAAGTCCGGAGGATGACATGACCACATCGAGATTTAATAAGTCTGCACCTCCTCGATTTCGGGGACTTCATCCGGATCTTCCCGTTCGTATGTATTTTCGTCGTCTGCCGCATTGGAGGCAGGAAGGTGCGACTTACGCTGTTACTTTTCGTCAGGCGGACTCCATTCCGCAGGAGCAACTTCAGGCACTCAAACGCTGGCGGGAAGTCTGGGAAACGCAACATCCGGAGCCGCGTAACGAGCTGGAGTGGAAGCGATTCGCTCAGGAGATCACCAACAAGACCGAGCGGTGGATGGATGAAGGCTATGGCTCATGCGTGTTTCGCGATTTACGGTTTTCGCAACAGATGTGCGATTCGTTGGTACACTTTCAGGATCAGCGTCACTTCACTTCTTGTTTCGTGGTCATGCCCAACCACATCCAT
>JBDNHJ010000303.1:0-41228 GCA_041688835.1 Fuerstiella sp. | reverse complement strand
CACGTTGTAGCCGCTGCCGACAGTGATGGTGTCTTTGCCGCCGAACAGACCGTTCAGGCTGTTGACGATTGTGTTGCCGGAATCTGGGCCCGACGTGTGTACTTCTCGCTGGCCTTCATCGCCAAACACGAAGTTCGTGCCGCTGCCGACGGTGATTTGGTCATCCCCGAATCCGGCGATGACATTGTTCGTGCCGTCATTAAGAGTAATGGTATCCTTGGCACCAACACCCAAGTTCGTGGATTCCGCGAGTTGCAGGTCGCCATTCAGGAAGAATGTGGCTCGTCCATCGTCACCGAGTATCGTATTCTGACCGTTGTTGGCTGTGATCAAATCCAGCCCCTGCCCGCCGATGACCGCGTTGACGCCGTCCGTCAGCGTGATGGTGTCGTTTGCACCGCCAGAGAATTCTGTGCTTTCAATACTTAGCAGAACGCCGCTGGCTGTATCGATGGCGATCTTGCCGTTGTCGCCGAGAATCATTCCACGAGCCATCGGCGTGGTGCCGTTGACGATGATGGTGTCTGTGTTGGCTCCACCAGCGGCCACGTTGTAACCATTGCCGACTTTGATGGTGTCAATCCCGCCGACAGTACCGTTCAACGTTTCCACGATTGTCTTGCCGGCATCTGCACCGGATGTGACAACTTCACGGCGACCTTCGTCACCGAGTACAAAGTTGGTGCCCGCACCGACGTTGATAGTGTCGTTTCCGAAGCCGGCGATGACGTTATTAACGCCATCGGTCAGTGTGATGGTGTCAATCCCGCCGAAGCCTAGATTGGTCGATGTGATCAGCTTCAGAGTTCCGTCGCTCAACAGTTCGGCGTTGCCTTCGTCGCCCAGAATCGTATTGGTTCCGGTGGTGGCTGTGATCGTGTCCGCTCCGGCACCACCGATCACGGCGTTGGTTCCGGCGGCCAGTTCGATGATGTCGTTTCCGCCGCTGCCAAGGTTCGAAGATTCAATCGTGTGCAGTTTGCCGCTGGCGAAGAAGATGGCCTTCCCATCGTCACCTAAAATCGTGTTGGTTCCGGCTCCTGCTGTGATTTCGTCGTCGCCTTTACCGCCGATGACGGCATTGGTCCCGGCAGAAAGTTTGATCAGGTCTTTGGCTCCCGCCGCAAATTCCGTACTTTCGATACTCAACAACACGCCCGCGTTGTCCAGCACGATCAAGCCGTTGTCGCCTAGGATTGTCGCCTGAGCGTCCGTGGCTGAACCGGCCACGTCGATGGTGTCGCCGGCTGCTCCGCCGATCACGACGTTAAAGCCGGCCGAAATATCGATGTCGTCGACGCCGCCCACGGCTGAATTCAGCGTCTTGATTTCTGTCGTGCCGGTGGGCAGACCGCCGCCATCTGTCAACACTTCGCGGCTACCTTCATCCCCCAGAATGTAGTTGGCGCCGCCGCCCGCAGAAATCACGTCCGCACCGAATCCAGCGATGACGTTGTTCGTTCCATCCTGCAACGTGATCCTATCGTTGGCACCGCTGCCAAGATTGACCGATTCAATCAGTCGCAGCGTTCCATCTGTAAAGAAGAACGACTGGCCGTCGTCGCCCAGCACCGTGTTAGTTCCGCCACCGGCTGTGATGACATCTGCGCCTTGACCACCGATGACGGCGTTTGTGCCGCTGGTGAGGTCGATCGTATCGGCGGCTCCGGCTGCGAAGTCTGTACTCACGATGCTCAGCAGCGTCCCGCTGTTGGTGAGCAGAATCGTGCCGTTGTCGCCCAGCACAATCGCGCTGGCTCCGGTCGCGGTACCGCTGACATCGATATCATCGCCCGCTGCACCACCGATCACGATGTTGCGTCCGGCACCGACGTCGATGTCGTCAACATCGCCGACGGCGCTGTTGATGGTTTTGACTTCTGTATTGCCCGTGGCTAGACCGCCGCCATCCGTGAGCACTTCCAACTGGCCTTCGTCGCCCAGAACGTAGTTCGTTCCGCCGCCTGCGGACACGCTGTCGTTACCGAATCCGGCGATGACCGTATTCGTGCCGCCCTGCAGACTGATGATGTCGCGAGCTCCACTGCCGAGGTTAATCGATTCGATTTTGCGAACAGTGCCGTCCGCGAAGAACGCGATCCTGCCGTCGTCGCCCAGCACCGTGTTAGCTCCACCACCAGCCGTGACAGTATCGGTGCCCTTGCCACCGATGATGGTGTTGATCCCCGAAGTGACGGTAATTGTATCGTTGGCTCCAATACTGAAGTCACGACTTTCGGCCGACAGCAAAACTCCACCGCTGCTAAGCGTCAACGTACCGTTGTCACCCAACACGATCGCTTTCGCATTGCTGGCACTGACCGAATCGACCGTGACTTCGTCTTCGCCGTCGCCACCGACCACAACATTAAAGCCTTCGCCGACCCTGATGATGTCATCTCCAGACAGAGCCGAAATCAACGTTTCGATGGTCGTGGTGCCGTCCGCATTGACCTTGAATCGGCCTGCATCGCCGATCACATAGTTGGTTCCGGCTCCCAGCGTGATCTCTTCATCACCCGCTCCGGCGATCACGTGATAAGTTCCGGCACCCAGCGTGAAGAGATCCGCCGCGCCTTTGGTCAGGTTCGTGCTTTCCGCCAGCGTTAGCTTGCCAGTGGCGTCAAAGGTGGCTTGTCCTTCGTCGCCCAGAATTGTGTTCACACCAGCACCAGCGGTGATATTGTCCGCGCCCGTGCCGCCGATCACCACGTTAATTCCGTCACCGACGCTAATGGTTTCCGTGGCTCCAGTGTCCACTCCACTGACAACGATTGCAGCCACCTTGTTATTCAGAAACGTAATTGTGCCTTCGCCCGCGATGACCGCATCGTCGCCACTGCCCGTGGTGATGGTGTCGCCTGCATGTCCACCGATGACGAACGCCGATCCGTTGACGTTATTGATGATGTCGACGCCGCCGACACCTGCAGATGTGGTGGTCGCAGATGTCACAACATCAGCGATGGCATCGTAGACATACGTGCCGCTGTCGCCAAAGATCACAACGGGCGTTGTCACGGATCGGGAGCCCGAATTCGTGATCGTGTCGTTACCATCTTGGCCTTCGATGATCAAAATTCCGTTGGTCGAACCCGTGCCGGAAATCGTAATCGTGTCGTTGAATTCGCCGGTTTCGATATCCGTCAACTTGGCGTTCAGCATCCCGTGAACGGAAATCGTGGCTCCCACGGCAGTCGTGTCGTTGTCACTATGAGCCGCATGCAGTTGCAACAGTTTGCCGGCATTCAGCACGGACGTGGCTTCGATCAGAATGTTGTCGCCAGCCGTGATGAGAATGTCGCCGGTCGCGTTGATCGTCACGCCGCTTTTGACGGTGACATCGTCGCCGGTCGTCAGTGATTCTGTTGCGTCGAGAATCACGTTGCCTACTGCCGTGATGTTCGCGTTGACGGTGATCGGGCTTTCCGCCTTCAGGTTTACTTCCGCACCGGCCGTGATGCCAGAACCCACGACGCTGAGATGACCTTCGTTATGAATGTAAGTGTGGCCGGTGGTGGACGTGCCTTTCACTGTCGAAAGTTTCGACGTGATCGGCTTGGTTGATGATCCAATATCCTGAGCCGCAAACAGTTGCACTTGGCCGGACAGAATGTTCCTCTGCAGCAGTTCGCCAACAGTCGTGCGAGCGTCAATAATTTTCCCGGTCAGTGACGAAACGAAGGCTCGCACAGTCGCGTCTGTGGCGGAACCCGCCGTCCCGATGGTTTTGACTCGCAAGTCGCCGATAAGTTCATTGACCGCGATATCGCCTAGGATCGTCGAAATCGTCAACCCGCCGGCAATGGCCGTGCTGCTGTCAATTTCCAGTTCTGCCCCGATTCCGCCGACTCCAGCACCAGCGATCAGCGTGATGTTGTTGCCCTTTACGTCGAGATCACCGACGGTGGCTTCGACGTCGATGATCAGCCCAACGGCCGTCAGTTCCACATCGCCTGCGGTCGCAAACGCTTCCGACAGAAAAATGTTGTCGGCTTCGATCATGTACACCCCGCTGGCACCGTGTGCGGTCAGCGTACCGGTGGCGCCCGCATCGATATCGAATGGATTCGTCGACGTGCCAACCGTGCTACTGCTACCGTTGGCCTTCAGAATGATGTCTGTGCCAGCTTTGATGTTTACGAACGCATTGCCCAGAGCATCGGTAATCGAACCGTCGACAGTTTCCAGCTTAACGACGTTGCTTTGCGAAAAGATGGTTTCAATCGGCAGGTCACCTTCGACAGACACAATGTCCACTCTGTTTGCCGCTCTCGCCGTCACGGAACCGCCGCCGACCAGTTTGATGCGGAACGAATCTGTGGTGTCAGTCGAACCCACGCCCTGAATACCGCCCTGCGATGATTCCAGAATCAAGTTTCGCGAAGTGATATCGATGGCACCAATGCCGTCCGACGTCAGTGCCTGCTTCGACTTCAACGTCACATCACCAGCCGTGATGATTTCGTCGATCTGAATGTTGCCTTCCGTGCCCAAGAAGACGTTGTCTGTGGCGGTCACCTTGACCTTGCCAGACGCCGAAATATCGATGTCGTCACGTTGTGAAATCTGAATCGCAGTGACTTCGATGTCGGTCAGATCAACTTGATGCACACTGGCTGCTTCGCCCGTCGCGGAATTCAGCACGCCACTGTCGACCAGCGTCAACGTGGTCGCCGTGACTGCCGCGATTTCGTAAAACACATTGCTGCCCGTGGTGTTGGTGGCAGAAGAATCAATGCGAATGTGTTTGCCAACCGTAAATCCAGCGGTGATCCAGCTGCCGCCAGAACGCACAATCACATCACCACCGGTGCCGTTGCGAGTGAAATCTAGCGTGCTGGTGGTTGTGGCGGTGTCCGTGTGGAAACTGAAGAATGGATCGAACGTAATTTGAGTCAACGTGGTTGTTGGCTGAGCGGTGATCGACACCACGCTGCCTTTCTGAACCAGCGTCAGCGTGTCAGCCGTCACACTGGCAATTTGCCACAACACATCGAGTCCCGTGCTATTGCCCACCGCCGCTTCCACTCGCAGCATCAACCCTGCTTTGTAGCCGTCGGTAATAAAGCTGCCACCGTCCGTCCGGCGAATCGTGTCACCATTGGTGACGTTCACCGTAAAGTCGAATGACTGGCCGATCAGCTTTTTGCCGACGATGAAGTCCACTTCCGACCGTTCAGCCGCCGCCAGCGTCAGTCGTTCGTCTGGTGTCAGCGTGCGCACGTTGCCCGACGTATCGAAGACGGGGATCACCACCGATGGCTTCAGCGAACCGGTGCCGCCAGCGTTGGCCGTGATGGTAATGTTGCGACCGAATAAGTTGTCGGTTTCGATGGTCGTCTGAGTACTCGTAACAGGCTTCAGCAGGCCCGCACCAATCGCATACAGCAGCTCGTCTTCTGTCCACGTCTTAACACTTCCGTCCAACTGCGCGATTTCGGCGGCGGTCAGTGTATACGTGTACGAAGCGTTGTAGGCTGTTTCGGTGCCAAACTGCGTATGCAGCGCGCTGTACTGTTGGCCTCGTGATAGTTCAATTGTGCTGATGGCATCGTCAATGGCGGTGCCTGTGAGTCCCTGATCGGTGAAGATCTGCACGTAGGCGGATCGTTCTTCGCCGACCAGCGTGACGCGTGGGTTGGCTGGAACACTATTGTCGAAATTGCCGCTGTTACGCCAGTTCCAATACTGATTGTAGTTGGCTTCTTTGCTGGCGGCGTACGTCTTCTTCAGTTCTGTTCGCTTGACGTCCGCTGCACCGCCGACCAGTTGCATGTCTTTCCACACGCCGGCACGCAGTTCCGAAGCAACGCGTTCGTCGCGAACTTCTGTCGTGTTGCCGTCGACTAGAAAACCAGTGTCCAGCGTAATCGTGAGGTCGCCCGTGTTGGCGCGAATCTGGTCCACCACCAAGTTGCCGCTGACTTCGTGCAGAAATACGCTGTCCTGAGCCGTCGCGTTGAACTTCTGTGTGTCGAAGCTGCCACCGTCGGTCTTGATCGGTGCCAACGCCGAACCGATGCTGCCGGTGTCGGATGTCAGCGTGATGCTGCCGCCAAAGATGGCAGGGTCCAGTGTGGCGGTGCCAGCCGTCAGAATACTGCCCGTCGCAGACACAGTAACAGAACCACGGTCGGTGGATTTAATTTGTTCAATCTGCAGGTTGCCGGTCGCTTCTGTAATACTGATATCGCCCTTCGCCAAAGCCGTCACACCTTTGTTGGCGGTGGTGACCAGCTTGGTGCGAACGTTGGTGATCGGACCGTTTGTGGCGTTCAGAGTGATTTCCGTTCCGCCAATCGATGCCGCTTCAGACTGCTGAATGATACCGTTCGCGGCCGTCAGTGTGGTCGCACCAGAAGTGTTCAGAATCGGACCGGTCAGGAAAATTCGCCCGCCGCCTGTGGATGTAATCCCCACATTCGCTTCGCTGTATCCGGTGAAGTCCAGAACGATATTCTTGTTGGCCGCGAAGGAGTGCGTGCTGACAGTGTCGTCCTTGCGAGTATCGATCACACGCTTGTAATACGTCGTTTTGCCATACCAAGTCGTCGTGTCCCACTCTCGATCCGTCGTACGTTTGGTCGCTCCGTCCTGCGTGGTCTGGGTGGTGAAACTGTAGACTGATCCGTGGCCGTGAGTCGTCCCCGCTTCCGCAGAATTGAAGAAGTACGTTCCGGCCGGCGTCAGTTTAGGCTTGCTGATTAACTCAACTTTTGGGCTGCCATAGATATTGCTCGGATCTTTTGACAATGCGTCAGATCCCAGCCACGATGACGTACGATAGGTCGTGGTAATCTTGGTTTCGGTACGTTTACCCACAGAAAAGCCGAAGCGCCAATTGTCGGCTGGAGTATACGTCGCGTCCGCTCGCAGAGGCGCGTTGTCGTCCGTGCGTTGAAACAGCGTGGTCTGGGGAGTCGTCACGCCAGCGTTCGTTGTCGATTTGGCTTTGTCCACCAACAACAACGTCCCCTTGCCGCGATTCGAAACATCCAGTTGACGGATTTCGACATCAAAGCTGGTTTGGTTGTTGACGTTCACATGTGAATATCCGTCCAACACTTCAATACGACCGGCTCCAGTGCTCAATAGGTGCCCGGTGATCTGCACATTGCCGCCCTGTGATCGCAGCGGCTTCACAACGATGCGACGTTGCGTGAGGTCGAATTCCAGTTTGAAGTCGGGATTGGGCGACGTCAGCTGAGTGAATCGATTGGTGGCGCCCGATGCCAAAATCTGCTGAATTTGACTGTTGACGCTGGCATCAAGTGTCAGGTTAAAGTCGGACTTACCACTGCGAATCGTGCCGTTCAGATTGATAAATTCGGCACTGATGATGATCGTGTTAGCGGAAATGGCCGCTGATGAATTGGAGTTCAGCGTGTTCAACGCCTGAACTTGATTGAACTGCAGAATGCCCGATTCTCTGTTCGACTGCGATGCGATGAGTTCACCGTAAACTCCGTCGCCAGTCGTGAAGACGGATTCGCCATCGAGACTGACCACTAGCGTACTGCCCGCCACGATGGTTTGCTTCTTGACGTCAATTTCCGCTTTGATAGAAATGTCGCCACCGACGTTGGATAGCGTCAGGTCGGCTGTCGGTGCGGAAATTCCGCTTGGAGCCCCCGCAAACGCCGGTCCGCTGACAATGATTGCCGGCGTGGGATACGTGAACGTGCGTGTCTGACCGCCGAAGTTCCCGCTAAAGGTGTGGTCGTCGCCATCGAACGTATTGGTCACCGTGATCGTCGGTGCGATCGAATTCGACGCGGATGCTACGGTGGTGAACGCCGCAGCTTCCGCCACTTCCGAATTGATATCGTTGATGTCACCGATGTCGCTGACACCAATTCCGTTGAAGTCGACGCCGCCATTGTTTTGCGGAATCACAATGCCGCCGATGTTCAACTGCGCGGGTGTGTGGTTAACAATCGCAATTGCCACATCCGCTGGTGCGTTCAGTTTTCCTGTGCCCAGCAGTGCGTCGCCGCGAACGTCAATGCCGCCTGCCTGAGCCACAAATGGTTCAACGGTGGCCGTCATACCATCCGCCTGCAGCACGCGGAATTCGACAGCACCGACGCGCGATGGCAGCAGCACGCCACCGCTTCCGTAAAATCGACCTAGACCGCGATCGAACATTTCGTCTTCAATGCGGGCGACTTCGCCTTCGTAGAATTTCTTCAGCTGCGGGTCTGTATCTCCATACAGTCGTAGGTTCTCACGGTGCGATTGCATTTCTGTTTCCAGCCCGCTTTGCAGACCGGCCACCACCTGTCGAATCGCCAGATTGGATGGATTCGTGATCGTTTCGATCGTGCGAGTTTCGTGATTCCAGCCGCTCGGCTGACCACTGGCTGGCGCGGCAGTTCCCAGCACCAAACTTCGGTTGCGATTGATGCCCGTGCGGACTTCGCCGTCGATTCGCACAATGCCGCGTTGATCTTCAAAACCCGCGTCGATGTACACTTGAGTAAACGAACCGCCGCCCGCGATCGCGCGCACAGCCTTCACCAAGCCGTCGGTCCATGAATTCGACTTCACCTTGCTTTCAACGTCTGCCAACCCCCAGTTTTCGGCGTGCAGATTGGCAATCCCCGCCACCTGCACCAACGCACCCTGCTTAACATGAATGGTGTTGTTTAGCCGCAACTTCGACAACGCCGTGCTGGTGCTGATCGGTACGGCAGCTCCCGCAACCACGTCTGTGACAGACTTCATCACATAGTCGTCGCGGTTGAAATCGGAATCGCGTCCCGTTGAAATATTCAGATCACCCGACGCTGTGATATCCGCATCACCAATGGTCACGGAATTGACAGGCGTCAAATCAGTCAGCGTATCGGCCTGAATAATGGCGGCTGCACCGAAGCCGATTTCCGCATTCGTTTTCGTCTGCGCGTTCACGGTCATGCGAGCTGACATGTCAATGTCACCGACACTCACAATGTTCACATTGTCACCCACGTTCACAGACGCGGTGTCTTTCTTAGTCGGATTGTCAGCCGTCTTGATGATCGATTTCGCCGACGTACCACTCAGCAAAGATATCACCGTCAGAAAGTTCACCTTGTCGTACGCATCGATCGTGTTTAACGCTCGCAACGCAAACGTGTTGCCGTCACTTTCCGTCCCCGTGCGTGTCAGCGTGGCACCCGCCTGAATGTCGACCTTCGTATCGAAGTCGACAATCGTTTCGCTTTTTGCACCGGCGGCGGTAAACGCTCCGCCCGTTACGCCATCAATGTTCGATCCGCCGTTGGCCAAGGCCGGTTTATTCAGCACGCCACCCGCATCAATCTGAATCGCGTTGGCGACGATACTGGCGGATTCACCAATTTCTGCAGTGACCGGGCCGGACACCTTGTTGTACATGGTGGCTCCGCTGCCCGCCAAAAATCCGCCGGAAATTGTACGAACCTGTCCGTTCAGCCCAGACGTACCAGTCGCGTTCGCGGCAAATGCTCCCGTCAGATTGATTTTCGCGTTGTTGTCCACAATCGCTTTCACGGCACCAGATTCCGTCGTCCGCGAAGAAGCACTCGCCCCAGCCGCAACGCCGCCCGCTCCCGACAACACGTCACCAAACAGCACGTGATCTCGAGTCGCACCGACGGCCAAACTGCCGCCCGTAATCACCGCATTCGTGCCGACCGCGGCCGTCACAATCGTGGTCGAAGCCAACGACGCTCGACTAGCACCCGCAGCCAATAACCCCAGCGCGTACGCGTCCGCTTCGGCACGATGGTCGGCGTTACTGGCGGCCAGAACCGTGGTCGCTCCAGACACGTTCAAGACTGTCGATGGCAGTACGTTGGCACTCACGGTTCCGCCGTGAGTCACCTGCGAACTTGTCGCCGTCACGCCGATCAATCCGCCCGAACCCGCTGTTGTCTTGGCCGTAGCCAAGCGGTTTCCGCCGCCGTCTGTCGCGACTCCCTTGACCGTGACTGCGGAGACATCCAATGAAGCCGCGTTGATTGTGCCGCCAACTTCGGCTTTCAGAGTTGGCAGAATGTTGGCCGTCGCCGACGAAGCACCAATCGCGAGTGCTCCCGCATTGAAACCGACTGAATGCAAATCGATGGTCGGTGTGACGGTCGCCTTCACGTCGATGTCTTTGGCATCGACAGTCTTGTTGCTGCCAGTCACGATATACGCTTCAACCGTGGGGTTGATCGTGACTGTGGTTTCGGAGCCACCGGCTGCGATCGACACCAATCCAGCCGCTAGACTGGAACTCACCGTTCTGCTGCTGGCCTGCGCGGTATGATCGGCCAGAACATTCAGATCACCCGTCAGATCGACGATGGAATTATTGACGTAAGCCCTCGTTGTCACCGTAATCGTATTCTGCGAATTCGCTCCGCCTCCACTGGCCCCTACCAGACCCGCAGACGCCGCTGCTGCGGCCGATGTGGCGTTGATGGTGGCGTTCTCATGAGCTCGTACGGTCAACGATTCTCCCGCACCCACTTCTTTTTTCCAGACGGTGCTGTCTGTGAAGTCGGTCTGAGTGAAAGTGCTGACGTTCGTCCATTGAGACGTGTTGGTGAACGCTTCTGTGCTCAGGTCGATGCTGTCGATGAGTTTCCAGCGAGACGCGTTCTTGTAGTTTTCGGCACCCAGATTTGTTGTCGCACTAGATGTGCTGCTGTTGGCGATGAATTCATAAACGGCACCAGCAACCCCGTTCGCCGCTGGATAACCGGCCGCCACTTTCACACGAAAACCGGGGCTGATAAACGTGGCGGCATCACTGCTGGAATGGACCTTCAACCGATAGTGAGCTCCCGTGTCGCCGCCGCGAGTATGTCCAGCGGCGACGGAGATGATGTTCAGATCGCTCAGCGACACGATGCCGTCGCTGGATTTGTGTTGCGGTGCCAAAGACAAATTCAACGTGCTGATATTCGTCCACAGGCTGGTGTTCGTGAAGTCCTCATTGCTCAGATCCAGTCGGTCGGCCACGGCCCAACGCGCGGCGACTGTGAAGTCTTCCGTTGATAGATTGACGCCCGTTTGGGCGGCTCCGAGATACTTGTACAGCCGTCCAATGGCGCCGCCGGTGGTGTGCCCTAGAGAAACCAGAACAATGTTGTTCGGGTTTAGCGACACGCCGGTGTTCGTCGACAGCAAGTTGATCGGGAAGCCCTTAAAGCGGTACTGCTGCCCGACGTTTCCACCCGCCGTATGTCCGGCGGATACCGTCACAACTTGCCCCGCGCCCACAGCACTTAGCCCGGCCACGTTGGACAGATGATCCGCCGTCAGCCCTTGGTAGGAATAGACTGTGCCATCGCTAAGTCGCACGCGATCAGTCGTCGCCACCGTGGCCGATGTGCTGGTCGCCAAATGATTGGCGTAAGATTTAATCGTGGCGTTGTTGACCCACGATTCCACAACATTCGTAATCCGGTTGTCCGCCAAAGCAACCGCAATCGCGCCCGCACCGCCCAGTCCGACGGCCACGGCAGCCGAAGCGGCTCCGACATCAGCGTTGATTGTCGACGTATCACTGGCCTGTATGATGCCACCAGCCGACTCAACACCGCGACCAATCGTGTTCGTAATATATGTCTGAACCGTCTGTGAAATCAGGTTCTTACTGTTGGCTCCGGCACCCGACAAAGAAACCGCCACATAGCCTGTCGAAAATGCGGCAGACGCAGCGGCGACTTGCGAATGAATCGTCGCAGTCGTGGTTGCCGTTTGATTCAGGTCGCCACCGACCAGCACTTCTGAACCCGTAATATAGGCGCGAACATTGGCCGCAGCCGCCGTGCCATCCAGATTGTAACCAATGTAGTTCTCTGCCAAAGACGCTCCAACAGACACGCCAACACCCACTCCGCCGCCGACAGCCAGCGCGGCTGACAAGGCAATCACTTGAGCTCGAACGGTACCGGCGGACGAAGCTTGCAGATTCAAATTTCCGTCCGATTGAACTCGGCTGCCCCCGCTAATAAACGCATCCACGTCCGTGGTGATGGCGTTTGTCGCGTCAGCTCCACCACCAGAAAACGCGACAGCCGCACTGCCGCCGGCGATGGCCACGCTGGCCGCTGTCGTCGTGGAAGTGATGCTCGCAATGTCTTCGGCCTTCACCGTGACACTGCCCGACCGAGCACTCACACCGGTATCCGCATTCTTAATGGCCGCCCGAATGTCATTGTCGATCTCGTTGGTGGCAACAGCGACCGCCACAGAAACGGCAACGCCAACTCCGCCAGCCGAAGCCGCAACAGAGGCCGCGCCAACAGTCGCGCTAATCGTCGAAGTGTCTCTGGCATGAATCGTGATGTTGTCGGCCACGATTCCCGCTCCGTCACCGTCGATCTCAGCAATCACATCGGTGGCGATGCGATTCTGCGCACCCACGCCGGCTCCGCTCAGACCCACACCAATCGCACCCGCACTGATGGCCACGCTGCCAGAAAACAGGTTGACGTCAATGATGGAAGTCGCCGTCGCGGCGATGTTCAGATTGTCCGCCGCATCGATCTCACTGTTCTTTGCGCGAGCCACGATTTCTGAAGTCGCGTCCTGCAGGTCGATGCGCTTCCAGTCCTGCCGACTGCCGTAATCCTGCAGTTGTAGATTGAAGGAATTTCCAGCGGCGGCCGTGCGAGCCGTACCGATGTATTCGTAAACTTCGCCGCCGCGAACACCTTCTCCAATGCGAACGGTGTTTCCGGGGCTCAGAGTCGTCACACTTTGACCACTGGAATACGTTGCTGTAGCGACCGACTTCACCGTTTTGCCGATGATGTTGCGTCCTAGGGCGACGCCCACGGAAGCTCCCACACCCGCAGCACCCACGCCCACGCCGACTGATGCGCTGAAGATAAACGCGTTGATTTTGCTGTCGCCCGAGGCATCGATGACCACGTCGTCAGCCGACGTCAGCTTGCTGTCCACCACGATCGCCTTCGTGACCGTGTTAACATAGTTGGCAGCGTCCGCCCCAGCACCGCTGACTCCAACACCCACCTTGCCGCCCGCAATCGCAATCGATGCAGCTACGGCGATGACTTCGATCGAAGCCTTTGAAGCCGCTTTGACATTCAAATGCCCGGTTTGCGTGATAATGCGATCGTTGGCGTTGCGAATCTGCGCGATTGTAGTGCCGGCGATGTCGTTGCGGGCAATCGCAGCACTGATAGAAACCGCCACGCCTACCACGCCAAAGCCCGCCGCCACAGAAGCCGCTCCGGCGAACGCGCTGATAGTCGACGTATCGTTGGCGAGTACGTCGATCGCTGACGCTTCAAACTTTCGAGTTCCACCGGTGGTGCCGTCGCCGTTGATTTCGGCCAAGACATCCATTTTGATGGTGTTGGCCGTGTAGACGCCACTGCCGCTCACACCCACGCCGACTTTGCCAAGTCCCACGCCGACAGATCCGGCAAACACAACCGTGCCGATCTTCTGACTGCTGATGGTCTGCAATGTTAGCTTGCCCGCCGCATCGATCTGACTGTCCGTGATCACGGCCGTTGTTCGAGCGATATCGCTACCACTGTTTGGCGCGCCGATCTTGTTTTCTGCGACCGCCACGCCCAACGACACGCCCACACCGACAGCTCCACCACCGATAGCCAAAGATGCCGCGATCACACTGGAATTGATCACAGCGGAATTCGCCGCATTCACAACCACTTCCCCCGCGCTGTTGATGATCGCGTTTGTGACTTCCGCGTCCGTCTTGGTCAGAATGCTGTTGTAAGCCACAGCACCCGCCCCACTGACGGCGACGCCCGTCTTGCCCACCCCAATGCCTGCCGAAGCGGCCACAGAAATCGCACTGATGTTGGTCCGCGAAACTTCGATCTTCGTCGCGTCAGTCGGGTGCTGCGACAGTGTGTAGCTGCTGCCGTCTCCCGTCACAACCAGCCAGGACTTGCCCTTCTGCAGGGTGGTCAGCTTCAGATCGGCAGGCTTGATTCGCCAGTTCGCGGCCACGCTGAAGTCGGCCGTAGACAGATTGATTGTCGCATTGGCCGTGCCCCGATATTCGTAAACCGCTCCGCCGATTCCGCCGTTTCGGTAACCGCGCTGCAGCTTCACTTGAGTTCCCGGTTTCACCGATTGACTGCCGTCGGCCGTGGTGAACGCCCAATCAGCGCGGACAGTTTCGATCAACGGCAGCGTGATGCCGTTTGTCGGAGCACTCGTCAATGCTGTAGACAATGCCGACAGAATCGCAGCATCCGCCGTCGCATCGTTTACGGCTTCATTGTTTCCCGCGCCCGTCGTGTTGCCATTGTCGCCGTCCGCCACAGCCGCGTCATCCAAACGCGATGCGGCTGTTGTGCTGCCACTGTTGAACGCAAAGTCGAACAACTTGGTGCCGCTGGAAATCGCGGAAACATTCACCCTGTCGTTGGTGCCAGTTCCGTTGCTGGTGACATCCGCGTTGCCGCTAATGGAAGCTTCTGTTTCGCTAGAAATTTCGTTAAACGCCAGCGACAATCCAATGCTCACGGAAACCGCCGTCTTACCAACAGACGCCGCCACACTGGCGGCCCCAGCGACAGACTTGATCGACGATCCATCGTCGGCCGTCACGTTGACACTCTTGGCGATAATCGTGCCGCCAATGATCAGCCCCTTCACATCGCTGCGAATGGTGTTTTCTGTGTACACACCCGCTGCGGCCACAGCCACCGCTGTTTTGCCGCCCGCTACGCCCACGGCTCCGGTCAGGACTTCAGCGTTGATTTCTGAATCGGAGTCCGCCAGCACAGACAAGCCACCAGCCGCCGTGATCGTTGATCCCTGAACCGTAGCAAAGATCTGCCCCGGCGATGGTGTGACATTCAGCAGTTTCCACACCGTCGCATCAAAGAAGTTCTTCGTCGTTAGATCAACATCAGCGGCACCAGAGATCGCGGGGCCGATATATTGGAAGATCTGTCCGCTAAGGGGACCGCCGACAACTTTCACCGTGCGACCGGCCGTCAGATTGGCCAGTGGATCTTGTCGCCACTTGCTGGTGTCCGTGTAAGTTTGTGCCGACAGATCGACGCCGCCCACTGGTCCGGTGATTTCCGCACCGATGTACGTGTACACCTTCTTCGTGCCAGTGCCCGTCGTCAGTTCCACGCGTTCGCCAGGGCTCAACACAGCTGGACTCGCGGTACTCACGTAATTCGGGGCCGCAATATCGTTGCTGGTGAGTTCCACATCAGACGCCCACTTCGAAGTGTCGCCGTAATTCTGAGCCGCGAGGTCCACGCCGGTCACGCTGGCCTGCAGTGACCCGCTGTAGGTAAATATGCGTCCTTTCAGATGCCCCGAAGTGATCTCCACCTTGTCGCCACTGGCTAGCAGCAACGGCTTGTCATGGGTGGTGTGGTCCGCCGCCAGCAGGGACTGTTCGAAGCCAATCTGATTTTTGGCCACCGATAATCCAATCGCAATTCCGGGCGAAGTGCCCGTCCCGATGGCCACGGAAACCGACAGCGAACGCACAACCGCATCGATTTTCGCGTCGTCGTTTGTGGTGACGTTGACGTCGCCTTGCTGGCTGCCGACGGTTGTGGTCAGCGTACTGCCGCTGAGCTTGGCGCTGCTGTTGCCGGTGATCGTGTTGAACGCGAACGTTCCGCCGCCTGACACTGCGACCGAGTTTCCTACCGCCAAAGAAACGGCAATCGATGTCGACGTGACAGCCGCGTCGATCAACGCGGCTCGATCAGCCGTCACATTCACGTTGCCCGCCACTGTTGCCGGAGTCCCGCTTGAACCCGCTGTGTCAATCAGCGCGTCGGCTTTGGCGTCCACGACGTTGCGAGCGACTGTCAAACCGATGGCCACGCCCGAACCCTTCGATGTCCCCGCTGAAACGGCGATGGTGCTGGCTTCGACATCAGCCGTTACACTCGCGTCATCGTGAACATTCACGTTCAGATCGCCGCCGCGAGCCTTCAACGTCGCCGCGTTTTGAATCTTGGCGTCCGCATCCGTGGCCACTTTGTTCAACGCCAAAATGCCACCGACACTGACGGTGTCACTTCCGCCGGCGGGCGTGGCAGAAATGGTGCTGTTGGAATTCGTCACGCGCGCATCAATCGCCGCTTTGGAATCCGCGTCAACCGTCACACCGCCCGCAGAATCGATCGTGGTATTGTTGGTGTAGGCCTGAGTTGCCGCGGGAGTCTTCGTGCCGAACGTCGAACCGATTAAGGCGTCGACCGTGTTGAACAGCACATTCTGAGACGCCCAGCCGACAGTGTTCAACGCCGCCACCACACCGATACCGTAGCCGTTGGATTCGACATTCGCCGCCACGGTGGCGTTGATGATGGACGCATTGTCCGCTTCGATGCGGATGTCCCGAGATCCCACACCTGTGCCCGTTGTCGTCAGCGAACTGTTGGTGACGTAAGCATCAGCCGACGTGTTGACCACATTCGCGGCAGCCACCGCGTTGACGGCTAGCGAAATGCCGTTGCCCGTCGCGCTGCCGCCACTGGAAGTGACCGTGCTGCGCGTTTGCGCGTTGATGCTGCCTTTCAGTTCTGCGTGGATGAAGATGTCACCGGCGGCCGAAGCGGTGATGCGGTGCATCAATGCGTCGACGTCGCTGTCGACTTCGTTACGAACGACCAAGCCACCAAAGGCCATCGAATCGGAGTTGCTGATGTTCAGGCTGAGTCCCGGAATCAGGCCAGTCGGGTTGGCCTTCGACATCGGCAACCAGCGATCCAAGTTGGTGTAGTTTTCATTGGCCAAATTGCTGCTGCCGGCTGTGCCGATGAACTTATAGATTTCTTCCGGAGCCGCCTGCAGTTTTTTCCACATGCTGGTTAGGCCGTAGTTCTGGGCTTCCAAGTCCACGCCGCCGGTCAGGTCGGTGGTGCCGATATATTCATAGACGTCGCCGGAGGCACCGCCACTGATGTCGAATTCCAGTTCGACTCGATCGCCGGCTGTGATCTTGTCCAGGCGATCGTAGGTCGAATAGTCAACCGCATCGATCAACACCAGATCACCCGACGCCACACTTTTTGTGCCCGATCGATCCGTAAAGTCGACGCCATCGAGGCTGACGAGTGCTCCGATCATCAGGCCCAATCCAGCGTCATTGGTCGTTGACTGCAGCGACTGCAGACGACTGTTGGCTGTGATTGTCGCGGCGTCTTGAGCATCGACCGTTATGCCGCCAACGCCCGCCGTCACATTGCGGTTGGAACCCGTCGTCGAATGAATTTTGGCGACCGCGTTGCTGTTGACTAAGTTCGTGGTGATCGCCATCCCAAACGCCAGACCGCTGGCACCGGTCAGAGCCGCCGCCTGCGAATCGGTTTTGTTGCCAATGGTGGCTCGCACAGTCGCGCTGTTGTCCGCCGTGACGTTCACGGCGTCCGCCGCCACAATCGTAGAATCCACGATCACCGCGCCCGTGTGAGCCGGCTGGGCTGTGCCGATGGCCGTTTGGCCCAACAGTGTGTTGACGCCATGGAATAGCAAATTCTGAGCCTGCCAGCCGATCGTATTGAACGCCAGCGTACCGGTCAGCGCAGAATCTCCGGTTGCTGTCTGCGAAATCGTACGCGCGTCGATGAAGGACGTGTTCACGCCGATGACGTTGATATCCGCGCCTGTTGCTGTGGTGGTGACTTCGCTGTCGGCGATCAAGGCGTCGGCGGTTGAAACCATGTTGTTGGTTGCAATCACGCCGCTGGCGGCCAGTGAAGTTCCGTCGCCAAACGCACTGCCGCCCGATGACACGGTTTCGGCATCCACCAACGAACGCAGTGTCGCGTCTTCGATCGCCGTAATCGTCACGCTACCCACAACGTCGGCGTCGGTGTTCTTCAGGACAGCGTCGACATTCGCCACCACGTCATTGCGAACAACCAACGCACCCACGGCAATGGCATCGGAGCCATCAACATTCAAGCCTTCCGGAATTAGCTTGGTGTCGCTGTCTTCTAGCCAGTAGCCCATGTCGGAAAAGTCGACCGTGGTCAGCTCCATCGCCACGCCACTCAGGCCCATGTACTTGTACCGGCTGCCCGCGTCGCCGCCCGCATCGTGATCATTCGCCAGCTTGATGGTGTCGCCGAAGTTGACCGTGCGAGTACCGTCAGAACTCACGTGCGTCGGTGGCGTTGAATCCAATTCCTGCAAACTATTCTTCAGCACGCTGGCACCGCCGTTGTTGGACGTCACGCTGCTGGCCACCAGCTTGGTGTTCGCCAAAATTTCCGCACCGTCCTGGGCTTTGATCAACAGCGTGCCACCAATCGTCAGTGCGCCATCCGGAGTTGCCGTGGCAATCGTCGGTTCGGCAAAGTCGATCAAGGCATCGACGTCCGTGGCCACCATGTTACTGGTCAACAACAGGCTGGCGGCCGCTCCACTGGCACCGAACAACGCCGATGCCGCAGAATCCGCCACATTGCTGACCGTCGCGTTTAAGCTCACTTTGTTATCAGCCGTCACGCTGACATTACCATCCACAGTCAACGGCGTATTGTGAATCGACGCGATCACCTTGGCCGGCGCGGCCGAGCCAATACTGGTGCCCAGCAACGCGTCAATCGTGCCGAACAGAATATTCTGCGCTTCATAGCCCAGCGTATTGAAGGCCATGGTGGCTCCGACAGCCGTGTCGCCACTGCTGACCGACGTGTTGGCCGTGGCGTCGATCCCAGATCGATTTTCGCCGTACACCGTCAGGTTGCCGTCCGCGTCGATGTTGCTGTCCGTGATCGTCGCCGATGCGTTGCTCAGCACAATGTTGGTGGCCACAGTCGTGCCCACGCCGATCGATGTGCCGGTGCCGAACGCACTTCCACCGGATGATGACGTGACGTTTTGCGTGTAGGCTTTGATGTCCGCCTGTTGCACAGCATTCACGGTCACATTTCCCGCTGTAGCAGTGCCCGTCGCTTCAACGACCGTCTTGTCGATATTGGCGGTCACCGTGCTGCGAGCATCGTTGCGAACAATGATGACTCCCACACCGATGGAATCCGAACCGGTGATGTTGCCAATCTGCGGCACAAAGTCGGCCGTCTGCTTTTGCACACGTTCCCAGCGGCTGGCGTTGGTGTAGTCTTCCGAAGCCAGATTGGCGGAAGCCGTCGGAGTGCCAATGAAGCGATAGATGTTTCCGTGCAAGTTGGTGTTGGCGTGATTGGCAGACACGCGAACTTTGGTGGTTTGGCGACGCAGCACGGGAGCCCAGTCATCGGTGTCGCTGTAATCTGCGAGCAACAGATTGACCGATTCCGTGTTGGTGCCCGTCACACCCACAAACTCAAACACCTGATCGCGGTTGGCAGCACTATCGCCGCGTTTCAACACTTTGGTACCCAAGCTCAGAATTTGCGTCCCGGCAGTCGCTTCGTGATCGTAGTCCAGTCCTCCCAAAGCTCGCGTGCCAGATTCGCTGGTGTACTGATACTGATTGTCGAAGAACTGATTCAGCCACGCGATGCCCGTGCTGACGCCACCATCGTTGGTGGTGATAGACGTCGCG
The DNA here is from genome assembly GCA_041688835.1 of Fuerstiella sp. GTDB lineage: Bacteria > Planctomycetota > Planctomycetia > Planctomycetales > Planctomycetaceae > Fuerstiella. The sequence continues at coordinate 21,721 of JBDNHJ010000303.1, read as the reverse complement.
TCCAGCTGAGAATTCGCATCAATGCCAGCGCGGTCGCGTGCTTCGACGGTCACGTTTCCGCCCGATGTGATCTTGTTCGCAGCGGCGGCCGTGGTGAATTCAATGTCGGCCGACGCTTCACTCTGCACCATGTTGCTGGTCAACACCGTCCCGATCGCCATGCCACTGGCACCAATCAGCGCCGATGCTGCAGATGCTGTTTCGTTGGTCAGGACGGCCGTCAGTTGAGCGTCCGATTGCGCCTTGACGTTCACATCGCCACTGGCCACAACCGGCGTATTGCGAATCAACGCCACAGCCTTGACCGGCACAGCCGTTCCAAAACTTGTGCCAACCAACGCATTCAGCGAATTGGCCAGCACGTTTTGAGTCGCATATCCCAGCGTGTTGAACGCCAACGTGACACCCACCGCCGTGTCGCCCGAACTGATGGAACTCTTGTTGGTAGCGTTGATCGAAGCCGTATTCTTGGCCGTGACATTCACATCACCGTGTTCGCCTGTGCCATTCGTGGTGATGCTGCTGTTGTCAATCAACGCATCCGCGCCGCCTTGAACGGTGTTGGTGACGATCGATCCACCAACGGCAATCGACGTTCCAGAACCGTACGCGCTGCCGCCCGAAGAACTGACCGTGGCATCTGCTATCGCCGTCAGAATTTGACTACCATCCGCCGTGACAGTCACGTTCTTCGCAGCCGTGATGGTGATGTTGTCGATCTTGGCATCGACATCACCGACCAGGTCGTTGCGAGTCACCAGGCCACCGACGCCGATCGAATCGGAATCGCTGATGTTTAGGCCGGGGGGCAGAATGTTGACGGTGTCGAGCTTTTTCCAGGTGCCGTAGGCCGTGTAGTTGGCCGCCGTCAAATTGAGGGTGGCGCCAGCGTCGGTGCCCATGTACTGATACACGGTTTCCACCACGCCGCCCGCCGCATGGTCAGACGCTACGCGAACCTTGTCGCCAAACTTCACCAGTTTGTTGCCGGACTTGCTGGAGAACTTGTAGTCTTCCATCAACGTGGCCGCAAACGTATTGACAATGCTGGCCCCGCCATCGTTGCTGGTGGATGACAGTGCCTTCAAGGTCGTGTCGGCAGTAATGCTGTTGTCATCCGTGGCCGACACGCTGATATCGCCCGTGGCCGACATCGTGGTGTCAGTACCGCCGGTGTCCGTGATCGATGCGTCAACGTCGGTGTTGACCATGTTCGATGTCAACACGGCTCCGACGGCGATACCGCTGGCTCCAAACAATGCCGAAGCGGCGGACGTCGCTTCGTTACTGACCGCCGCGTTCAACGTGGCTGTCGACGAAGCCGTCACGCTAACATTTCCAGCCGCAGTGATTGGAGTATCCGAAATCGTGGCGGACGTCTTGGCCGGAACCGGTGTTCCGATGCTGGTCGTCAACAACGCATCCAGAGTCGCACTCAGGATATTCGACTGTGGGAATCCGATGGTGTTGAAGGCCAGAGTGACCCCCACTGCCGTATCGCCGGCCGTCACCACGCTTTTGTTGATGGCATCAATCGTGGCCGTGTTCTGCGCATCAACGGTTACGTGCCCCGTGTTGCCGCCAGTCGCGATGGTCTCGATAGAACTGGTCTTGATCGACGCATCAGCGTTGCTCTGCACTGCATTCGTCGCGATGACGCCACCGACTGCCAGACTCGTACCCGTTCCAAACGCGCTGCCGCCAGAAGACGTGACCGCTGCATCCGCTTCAGCTTTGATTGTGGCGTTTTCGACCGCTCGCACCGTCACAGAACCGGTCGTGTTGGTGCCGCTATCCAACTGCGCGTTTTTCAATGCCGCGACTGCCGATGACTGCACATCATTGCGAACCACGATTCCACCGACGGCCACAGAACTCGAATCGCTGACGTTCACGCCTTGAGGAATCAGATTGGTGCCGCTGACTGGTTTCCAGATGTCCAGATTTGTGAAGTCCGTGGTTCCCAGATTCACCGTGGTGTCGGCACCCAGATATTCGTACACCCCGCCGATCAGCAATCCGCTGTCCACGGCCACGCGGTTCCCAAACACTAACGGCTGGCTGCCGACAGAACTTTTGTAGTCGTAGTCGATGGTCAGGTTCACCAGATCCTGAGCCAACCGCGTGCCACCGTCGTTGGTGATGATAGAAGAAGACGTCAGCTTGCTATTAGAAAACACGGCCGCACTGTCCAAAGCCGTGATACTCAAGGCACCGCTAACACTGGCTGGCGACGACGTGGCATAGATCACATGCGCAAGCGACGCGGTGTTGATCAGGTTGCTGGCCAGAATTCCCGTCGCACTGCTGCCGCTGGAACCGTAGACAGACGACGACGTGGTTTCCGCCGTATTACTCACCGTCGAATTCACGCGCGCCGCAGAATCAGACGTGACCGCTAACCCACCCGTGACCGCCAGCGTGGTGTCATCGATGGTCGCTTTCACGCTGGATTCTTCGTTCATCAGAAACGACGTTCCCAGAATCGTGTTGATCGCCTGTAAGGCCGGGTTCACCGCGCTGTTATCAATGCGGTTGAACGCGATCGAGGCTCCGAAGCTGATCGAACTGTTTCCGAAAGCCGCTGCCGAATCGGACGTGATCACCGTCAGTTCACTCTTGACGTTGGCGGTGGCATTGTCCTTGGCTGTGACAGTCGCTGTTTGAGTCGTAAACGTGCCGCCTTTCAGCATCGCTTCCACATCGCCGGACAGATGGTTGGCCGCATAGGTGCCGCCTAGGCTGAACGAATTGCCATTCGGAATCACACCTGTCGCCAGCGTTTCGCCAGCGGCTGTTGCCGAGGCCACAACTTTGCGATCGGCATTGATTGTCGTGGTGGAACCCGTGCCGGTCTGAGTCACCGTCGAATCTGTGATCACCACCTTGGTGTCTCCATCAATCAGATTCTGTGCCGCTGAGGCTGTGATGTTGCCTGCCAGGCTTATTGGATTCAGCGACTTGCGGGCACTGGTGGCGGTCGCGGTCAGCTTATCGATGGCCTGCACGCTGAGATTCCCGCCGGAAGTCACCGTGCTGCCAGAACCAGCCGCGCCAATCGTGATCGACGTGTTGCCTGTGATCTGATTCAACGCCACCCGACCGTCCGCCGTGTAACTGGACGTCCGTTCCGCCAGCATCGTGACGCCGGATGTTCCGGCAATCGTAGCGCCACCATTGATTGTAATCGTCGCATTGTCGGTGAACGTGTTACTGGCAATTCCCAGATCCAGCGTTGCGGTCGACGAAACGCTGCCCGCAGTGCGTGCCATCAGGTTGACGGTGCCTGCAGACACGTGACCGCTGATATTGATCGCCGCCGCGTTGGTTCCGGACGCGACAACAGCCGCCGAATTGTTAATCTGCGTTCCCAGTGAATCGACTGCGCTGAAGTTCAATGCCCCTGTCGTGTCAACTCGCATTGAGGAATCCACCGTGATGGATTCCGCATCAACCGACAGCCCGCCGGTGACGGCAGAATTACCGGTAAATCGGACTTGGTCATCACCGCCCAAACCGTCAACCTGCAGCCCCACGGCCAGTCGACGACTGACGACGCCGCCCACGCCGACGGTCGTGATATTGCTAAGATCGATATGCAGGTCATCGTTGCCCGCAGACCCGTTGATCGTGATGGGCGTTGTCGCCACTGTCACTTGGTGTAGAAAATTCCCACTGTCCGAACGATTGCGCAACGTCACTACCGTGTCAGTGCCGGAAATTTCGGCATCCAGCACGAACGCCGAAACGCCCGAGTAATCGGCAAGGTCGAAGTCGGCAGCCAGCAGCAGGCGTTCTTCCAGAATCTGCGACGGGACCACGTTCACCTGGCGTTCCCACTGCTGCCGCAGATTGGCGCGGCAGTTTTGCAGCGGGCGAAACACGCCGACCAGCTTCTGCCACATCCGTAAGCCGATTGAGGCTTCCGACTTTTCTTCAATCCGTGATGAGCTTCGACGAGAGAATTCCGTAGACATCGCAGTATGGCCTCGACCGGTGAATCACAAAACAGTGATTGCAGCGAACCGACGGGCCATCGGTGTCGTAATCTGAGAATATTCGAACGTAGCAGTGGCCCGTCGTCGCGCAACACGACGTTCTGAAAATCGACGGAAAAGCAAACCCAGATTACCTGGAGACCGGAAGCCGCAAGATTTACCAGAACCTCCGGAAGCATCAGGCCGGTTGACCCGATCATGCCACCGCCGGGGCGAAACTTTGAGGGGATGCGCTCATTGATGATTGTCAAGGCAGGGAGGGGTGGCCGGGGTTGGAGCCAGGTACGAGCGAAACCCCCGGGCTTCCTGCACTTCGTTCAGTCCAGCCACGGCCACCCAATATTAAATGCCGAAATCCACGAGCGCACCCCAGCCAGACAGAATTTCATTACGTCATGGAATCCGCAAGGGCCAACTGTTCAGCCTTAACCGCCGCCCCACTTCAAGAAGCGGAAAACGTCAACACACCATCTGTACGACGGCTCCCTGCCCTCGCATAGATCGCAATTCGTTATGTGCCTATGACCAACGCGGAACAGTTTTCGGGCTTTAGCGCCACCTACGTTTATGTCCGCAGTCGCCAGTTGGAAGGTACGTATTCCCACGACCCGTCAATCGGCATGTGGGGCATTTCTGCATGTCGGGTTTCTCGCGGTTGGGCAACGCTCCACGGGACATCTTTCCCGTTCCGGACCGTTGGCCGCCTACCGAACTACCCGGTCTAGATGACGCAGCCAAACCCAACCGAATTCTGACGTAGCAACGGGTGCGTGCGGCAGACGAGGCCGTTCACCTTCTATCCAATAAGAGTTTGACTTCGCGTCTTTGGTATCTGGGCCGTGGATTGTGGAGAACGCGTTGTTGGTCGGTTGATGTCGTCGGCACGTTTGTCGAGCCGAAGCTCAAACTCGCTGTTCAAGGAGCCTGGTTGACGCTCGAACGGGTTCCTTTTTGTGTTGCTTGAGCCGCTTTTTCGGACACCGCGCAGCGTTGAGGCACTCGTGGCAACAGACAGGAATTCACGACTTCATTATTTCCGCAAGGGCAAACGGTTGAACTCTAACGGCCGTCCCCCTCACGAAACGGAAAAGTTCAGCACACGATCCACTCTTCGGCTTCCTGCCGCCGCATAGATCGTAATTCGTTTGGCACTGTGTCGAAGTGGTTTTCACCCGTGGACCGCAGTATGAAAGAATGCAAAGCAAAGCTGCGGAGCGGGGACATGTGGAATTCGTGATGCACCGCCCGCTTGGCGTCGCTCCGCGACTTCTCAAAAACTGCCCTCGGACTGAAGTCCGAGGCTATCAAATGCCGTTGCTCCGCTACTAATTAAAATTCAACAACTTACAGCAAAACGGACGTCGAAGTTCATTAGAAGCTTCGGCCCGTACACCGCCGAAATTCTTGATGAATTTCCTACGGATTGGCCACGTGTTTTCGTGGACCACACTCATGTTGTGGGGTTTCTGGATCGCGATCACCAGCCCACATCGTTCCAACTGACAGCTCCGCAGCCACAAATCGGTGTGAAACGTTATCGCGTGGAGTCAGCGGAGCTACTTGCCGTCGGCGGCGGACGCTTTCAATACGAATTCGAGGGCCTTGCGTGTGTCGGCGAGGTTTGTGCTGTGGCCGCCGTTGGGGCGATGAATACTGAGTACATCTTTATTGTGCTCGCTGACCTTTTTCAGCAGACGAAGTGTGCTGCTGCACGGCACAACTTCGTCCTTGCCTCCCGTTGTTGCGGCAAGAGGCATTGTGAAGCGTTCGGGAGCGAACTTGGCACTGCGCTTTCGATATTGGTCTGGTACTTCCTGCTTTGTTCCGCCGAACGATTGAGCAATCGCGTCTTGAAACCGTTCGTAGTCCACCAGATTCGCAGTGCCGTTGATCGCAACAACGCCGTCGACCAAGTCGGGATGAATCGCGGTGAACGTTAGAGCGGCCGTTCCTCCCATTGATCCTCCACAGACAATGACGCGGTCCACCGGAAACCGAATCTTCAACTGTTGCACCAGCTGTACAACATCCGCTTCTGCCGCTGGTCCCATCCACGACGTCGAGGCTCGGTAATCGGGTGCGACAATCAGCATGCCGTTCTCCGCTGCGACTTCCCGCACCGCTCGACATTCATCACGTGGCTGACGAACAAACTGCCAGCGATCAGAACCGTGCCCGTGAAGGGCGATCAGTATAGAAATTGGCATACTCTGATCCCATGCCTTGGGCACCATCAGTACGTACGCTTGTTCAGTGTTGTCGTGCTGTGCGAGGAACGCACAGTCTTCAATCACGAAGTTGCTGTCGGCCGCAGTGACTCGTGGGCAAGTCAACGCGAGGCACAGCGTTGACATCACAACAGCGAAATGAAGGATATTATGACATCGAATAATAGTCGTCATAATTGTGTGCCTTGTTCGATCGACTGGCTGCAATCCACAAATGCCCAGCTGATGGCTCCAGCAAGGTAGATTGCAGAAAATACCAGCAGCACCAGCGCCCAGTTGGATGTCCATTCAAACAGTTCCGCAACCAGAATCGGACAGGCGGCCGCAGCCAGATTGCCCATCATATTCATAAGTCCGAAGACTTGGGGAACGTGATCGCCGCCGATATCCATTGTGGCGGAAAAGGCGCACGGGCCGGCCAGTGCGGCGAAGAACGCGCCGGCGGCCAACAGCCCAACCGCAACGGTCGTGCTTTCCACAAACCACGCCGCCAGAATCAGCATCGAACAGCCAAACAAAAACGTTGAGCCCACGCCGCTGCGGCTGTAACGCAGACTTCCCGTCCGGTTGAGTATCCAGTCCGTCAGCCATCCACCAACCAGGCAACCGATCATGGTTCCGGCAAAGACGAGGGCCTGCAGATATCCCGATCCGGCCACCGACACGCCGCGAGTTTCCTGCAGGAAGGTCGGAAACCAACTGGCGAAAAACATATACCCAGCACCGCGACATATTTGTTGTCCACATAAAAACCAGATCGCCGGGGTCGAAGCAATCGCTGCCCACGGAGCGGCTCGCTTGTCTGATTTAGAATCAACGTCGTTGATTGCGGGATTGATCAGTTGCAGCTCCTGAGCGTTCACAGCAGGATCATCTTCCGGCCGATCGCGAAAGCGAATCAGGAATGCAATGGACCACACAATGCCCGGCAGTGCATAGACCAGAAACACCCATCGCCACGGAACGTTTTCGATAAAGCGACCGGTCAGAACACTGGCAGTGATTGCGCCGACCTGCATTCCCATCGTCAGAATACCACAGGCAAAAGTCCGGCGAGCTAATGGAACCCAGTGAGAAATCGAATAACAGGATGCAGGAAACAAGCCCGCCTGAGCCGCTCCCATAATCAGCTGCGCTGTCAGCAACAGCCACAAGCCCGGTGCGAGTCCGATGCACAGCGTGGCCACTGACCCGGCTGCCGTAAACAGCACCATCGCCAGCTTTGCACCGCGGCGGTGAGCGAGTTCGCCGCCGGGAATTTGCAGCAACGCATAGCTCCAGAAAAAAGTTCCCATAAACCAACCGGACTGTCGGAGGCTGATCCCAAGGTCTTCTCGAATCGTGCTTTCGGCAACTCCAACAGCATTGCGAGTCAGGTAGGCGATCGCCGCAGCCAGCGTCAGCAAAGCCACGACCTGATATCGCACGTAAGTTGGCGCAGCAGCAGCAGCCGATTTGTCCTGGGGTGGTGCGTGTGGTGAGTCAGTCATCAATGCTGACTTTGACCCGAGAAATCGGGCAATTCACGCTGCAGCATGTCAAACAATCGATCAACTTCGTGCTGTGTTTCCGAATCCAGTGACCACGAGTTCGGCGTGCGGCGATTGTCGGATGTAAACAACCCGCGTTTCACCATGAGGTATTTTTCGATGGCCAGATAACCGTCTAATCCCGCCTGCAACTCAAGGGCAACAATCGCGCAGATCGGAAAATAAATCCGGTACGCCGTGGCTTCGTCGCCGGACTGCAGAGCGTTCCACAGAGCCACGATGCCATCCAGTAGGTCGACGCCGGGCATCGTGCCGATGACGCCACGGCGAAACGCGTCGATCAGCAGGCTACCACCCGATCCGTCGAACATCTGAGCCCGCTGATCGCTGGCGTTGCGGAGGTCAGAAAGGCTTGGGCCGACAGGAGCGCCTTCTGGTTTAAACAGAATCTTGTCCGGACCAAATTCATCCAGCAATCGTACGTAAAACGAAGTGGGAATCGAAGCTCCGACGTACGACGAAGCGTCCTGAACAATCAGCGGAACGGCAACAGCCTTCGCCAACGATCCGAAGTACTGCCACAGTGCATCCTGCGGCAACGCGGTGGAAATCGGCGGGATGGCCATGATCGCGCCGCAGCCGGAAGCTTCGGCCAACTTGGCGAATTCAACGGCCTGCTTCGTACTTTCGGCCCCGACACTGGCGACAACGACACCTCGCCCGTCCGTCATTTTCACGATGACGCGATTCAGTTCGTTCCGTTCTGAAAACGTAAGTCGCAGAATTTCGGAAACCATCGCCGCGCAGACGCCGTGAACCCCCAGGCCGAATGCCCAGTCGATTTCCCGCTGCAGACTGTCGAGATCGATTTCATCGTTATCCGAAAATGGCGTATGCAGAACCGGCAGCACGCCTGCGATGTTATGCGACATATGTTTCTCCGAAGTCTGAAATAAGTGAGCGACAAGTCGCTCACGGGATATCTGACAGGAATTTTGCGAACCGTCCTAACCAATTAGTTCTTCAATCGCAGTCGCCAGTGATTCGATCAAGCGTTCCAATCCGCCTTTAGCAAACGGCGTTTGCCAGACCTGATACACATCCCGATCATAGAGTTCTTGCGGAGGCAGGTAGCCGATGGTGCCGTTGATCAGATTCATACAGACGATGGAATGGTCTGGAAAACGGCGGCGCAGTTCTGTTTGCAGCAACGAATAGGCTTCACAGCAACTGCCCACGACAATGGCGTCACCTACCGCCCAAACAGACACCGGCACGGCAAACGAATTACCATCACCAAGTGCTATGCGGATGTCACGCTTGCGCCGCAACCGTTCTTCGAGAGCTCGATCGTCGCAGACCACGCGTTGCTGTTCCAGTTCAGCGGCTGACGGCCAGTCTTTCAATTCCAGTTCGACCGTTCTGTCGATGCAGTGCAGCATGCCGGATAGCTGGCAGGGGACATGTTTCCAAACGGCAAGTGGGGCTCCCGATTCCACGATTCCATCGAATGCCAGTTGATGGCCGGGCGGTTCCATGTCGTGCAGAGTTGCCAGAGTCGCGTAACCAAGTTGTTTTCCATGCCGATCAGCCACTTCGGTATCGCCGACATACTGGTGTCTGGGTGCCAGTTCTCCGGAAGCTCCCTGCAGAAAGAACGACGTGGCTGCGGTGGTCTGCTCGATCGTTTCTCGCATGGCTCCAATGTAATCCGGCGAAATCGATTCATTGTCCCACGCCAAAGTTGTGGGGTGACACGCGTAATTGGTGATGACTGCTTTCAGCCGATCATTCGTGTCTGTGACCCGTCCGACAACCAGAGTCGAATCGGACGTGCCAGCAGGATTATATCCACACACGATCCGTCCACTTTCCGGATCGGGAAGATCACGTTCCGCCGCAAGTTGGCAACTGCCGGCATGCCAGTCCAGCGAACCATCAAATGTATCGTGCAGCGCGTTGCGAATCGTGGCGACGGAGGTTTGATAGACAGATTCCAGCCACGGATCCTGCATTTCGCTTCCGGCAAGTTGCGGGTCCGACTTCATTAACGGGGCAGAAGCGTGGGTATGAGTTAACGCGAAAATCAGGCGTGCGGCTGGAAGGTTAATCTCGCTTAGCAATCGTTGCTGAAAATCGCTGAACAGACTGAATGGCCGCCACCATCCTAGGTCGGCGTCCACCAATACCAACGGAACGCCGTCCGCGTTCTCCAGCGTCAGCACGCTAAGAAACAGCGGCCGATGAATCGACAATGCAACATCGTGTTCGGCCGCGCCCCAGTTTCGCGAGTAAATCCCGACCGGCGGTGTGATTTCGGCGCGAGCAATTCCGATGCGGCCGGTAAAACCGCTATGCCTTCGCGAAGGAGGTAAATGTTTAATCATGGCTACCAGTCTCCCACACTGCCGTCTCGATGGAAGACTCGCTGAGCAACCTCCTGTTCGAACGGATGCTTGCGAACTTCGTCTTCGTTGATTTCGATCCCCAGTCCGGGTCTGGCGTTGGCCGTGACCGTGCGAGTTGCCGGATCGACTTCGAAGCCTTCCGACACAATGTCATCCCGCCACGGAACGTCGTTGTGAACAGATTCGCAGATGATGTAGCTGGGCTGTGAGAATCCGAATTCCAGCGAAGCGGCCGTGCTGACCGGCCCCTGCGGATTGTGGGGAGCCAGAGCAATTCGATATGCGTCCGCCAAAGCGGCGATGCGACGAGCTTCTGTGAAACCTCCACAATGAGTCAAATCAAGCTGACAGACTTCGCACCCCCGCGCGGCAAAGAGATCTCGAAATGCGGCCAAGTGCGTCAGGCGTTCGCCCGTCGCAATGGGCGTTGTGACGGCCGCATTGATCGTCGCCAGCCCGTCGATCGATTCCGGCCAGCACGGTTCTTCAAAGAAATACAGTCCATAAGCATCCAACGCTTTGGCAAACTTCAAACCCATGGCGGGCGATGGCCGAGCGTGACAGTCCACCATGATGTCAATGTCTTCACCGACGGCATCTCGCATAGCCGCAACGCACGCTTCTGCCGATCGAATTGGTTGCAGACCTTCGATGGGCATGGTTGGAGGAACGGCCATCGATTTGAAAGCCGTAAATCCGTCCGCAACAGCCTGACTCGCAAGTTCGCCAAAACGTTTTGCGTTGTCGACGGGGGTCTCATAGAAACTTTCTAGGTTGCCGCCGCCCAGATGACAGTAAAGTCGGATCGAATCACGGACGGCACCGCCCCAAAGATGATGGCACGGCACCCCGTGGATCTTGCCGGCAATATCCCACAGCGCCAGATCGATTCCGGCGATGGCGGTCGAACGCACGATGCCGTTTCCGTGCCAGAAATGCTGACGCCACATCGTCTGCCACAGATGTTCAATACGAGTCGGATCCGCACCGATCAGCAGTTCAGACAAATCCTTCACGGCACCGACAACTCCGCGCGTATGCCATTCCAAAGTCGCTTCGCCCCAGCCGAACAGTCCCGGCTGATCCGTGATCACCTTAACAAACACCCAGTTTCTCATGCGGGCGTGACAAATCAGAGTTTCGATCGCGGTGATCTTCATAGTCGTTGCCGAAAACGCTTTGAATACGAATTGTTTGGAGAACAGAACGGCATCCTATCCGGAAGCGCCGCGTCTGCCCAATGACTCCGCGTGCATTGCGAAGTTGCTATGGAGTCAGCACAGGAGCGATGATTCGCGACGCATGCTGCGAATTCAAATGGACGGAGTTCGTTGCCTTCACGGCGTCGTCAGGAAAGTCGATCGTCAGTGGCTTGCCGTTTTGCGGGTTCGGTTCGTACAGCGGAGCACCCGTGCTGGCAATTGTCACGCGGATTCGGTGTCCGGTGTTGAAGATCTGACTCATCCAGCCAACCGGAAATGCCAGCTTGCAGACTTCGCCTGGCTTCATCAACACTTCTTGGTCGAGGCCTTCGCGATACCGGGTTCTCCACGGATAGTCGACAATCAGAATCGATCGACCGTCCGGATAAACGTCGCTAATCCGCACGATGAAGTCCGTGTCTGGGGCCGTCGACGACACGAACAATTCCGCGTGTACTCGCCCCGTCCATTCCACAGGCTGCTGCAGCGGCGCGGTTGTGAAGGTGATGACATCGGACTGCGACTCGAATGCTCGCGCGCCTTTTGCTCCCGGGAATGATCGCCCGGGAATCTGCATCGGATGCAGCGGGTCGCTTTCGTAACTGACGACAGAATCCGTTTCTGTGGGACTCTGTTGGCCGAGCTTGTTGTCAGGCTGCAGAAAGAACGACGTTTCCTGACTGGCCGGCGGGAAATTCTTCGCTGTCCGCCAGACGTTTCCGGGAGCATCGTCTTCTCCCACGGCACCCATCACGTAGTAACGAACCGTTCCGTCTGAATCGATTCCGTTGTCCGCCCCTTTTAGATGATGGTCGAACCAGCGAAGCATGTGTTCCATCACCGGCCACGCCGCATTGGCGGGATAGGTGAGTTCGCCGACGCGATTGCTTTTGTTCGTCCGGCCGTGAAGCCATGGTCCAATCAGCAATTGCTGTGATCCCTTTGATTGACTTCCACCGGCATGTTGCCGTCCGCGAAAACTGGCAATCGATCCCTGATTCATGAAGTCGTACCAGCTGCCGATGGTGAAGCAGGGGACGTTCATTTTATCAAAATGAAGCGTGCAGTCCTCTGCCTTCCAGTAGTCGTCGTAATGAGGGTGAGAAAACCATTCGGCCAGCAGATCGCGATTATCCTGAGGATTGGCGGCAGCGGAATCCATTCCTTTGAAACGTTCGGGGCGAGTGGTGCCGCCGATTCGATACCCTTCCTGAAACAGGCTCAGGCCCGTGTCGACCATGTACTGACAAACAAGGTGAGGCGGCTGTGTAACGGCAAGATAGTTCTGAGCATAACCGCCCTGCGAACTGCCGAACGTCCCCACCTTTCCGCTCGACCACTGCTGCGTCGCCAGCCATTCACAGACGTCGTATCCGTCCTGCAATTCGCCCCACTGCAGAGCTCGATAGCCAACCCATTTCCCTTCAGAAAGATGAGTCCCGCGGAAGTTCACCAACGCGACAACATAGCCGGATTTCGCCAGATCTGCCGCAAACATGCGAGTCGACGTCGCTCGCAGGTCGGCGTAACGCTGTTCAAAGATCACGGGCCATGGTCCATCACCTTTGGGGCGGTAAACGTAGGCGGAAAGTCGTTTCCCATCTCGCATCGGAATCATCTGATGCTGTTCCGTCACGTCTCCAAAATCCAGTTCATCAGCCTGAATCGGCGACACGACAACGCTTGTCATCATTAACAGTGCGATGGTTTGAAGGCTTCTCATGTTGCTTCCAGTGTGAAGTGAAATTCTGGCAGGGAAAACGTACAGCACGGTTTGAACTGTACCGTGCAGATGGTCGAATGTTGAGTGAACCAAAAAGATGGCCGCGAATTCGGTTTGAGGCTCCCGGAATTGTATGCGATGACGTGTGGGAGTATCGCTGGCGAACGGTTTGGTAAGCTCCAGCAAGAGTACTGCAAGCCCGGCGAATAATATACTGGCCACGGACCATTAGTTTTTCAGCACGAATTCATTGGTCCCCAGAGCCGGGGGAAAGTTACTTGGGATCGCCGAACAGTTCGTGAGCACTGCAAGAAATGTATCCAAGCATGCCCCACAGTTCGACACGCCAGCGTTTTATTCTTCCGGTTCAAGTCCGAGTGGCTGCCGGAGAATGCGGCGTTCGGGTTTGATGAGTTCGACGAATTCGGATTCCTTGTTGCTGATCAGGTATCGAATGCCGGAGCGGAACAACCGCAGCGGAATTTCGAACTCCGGCAGTTTGCCCACCCGCTCGACAGCGGCGACATAACTTTGCAGCACGACAGGCGTGACACATTCCGCATCGATTTTTGCTAGGGACTTCACCAGACCGTCAGCCAGATGTGACAGGGGATTTGTCGCAGTGCGGACTGCTGGACGCGATGCCCCGGCAGGGCTTCGTTGAATCGCGTCGTCAGTGTGGGCTTTGCCGGAGCGGCGTCGCTGTGATCCTTGATCCAGTCTACGGAAACCTCGTTCTTCCGCAGCTTGCGGGTTGAGATCGACCAGTGTGCTGATTCGCGATTGCAGGCGGTCGTCGTCTTCGCTGAGCCGGAACATCAGCGAGAACATCGCTGACACATCGCCCATGTAATCGAGACGGTTCCGAGGGCGGGAAAAACGCATCCACCACGAAATGTCACTCAGCCGACTGCGAATGTCGGCCAGCTTCTCTTTGTTATTACGAATGCGATTCAATTCGAATTCTGTGGGTTCCTTCGGCTCACGATTTTCATCGCGCTCAACCGGACACAACATCAGCCAACGACGAGCCACATTGGTGTCATCCCATTCGGCAACAACATCCGGACGAGATCTCAACACCAAGTGAATGTGATTGGACACAATCGCCTAGCAAAGCAGGTCGATGCTAAAACAGGTCGCTGAACAACCAACTGATCATCAATCCACTGCTTGCGGTGATCGTAATTCTTCCCAAGGAATGCATTGTCGCCCAGTTAGAAACAACGACGAACCGTCCGATTCATCACATGCACAATCGCAACTTCGCCCGATGCAAAAACCCCAGCACGAGCTAAACGAGCCATCAAACCAAACCGTTCCCAGAACAGGAAGCCCCTGAACACCAAGAAAAATAACGATTCACTCCAAGCTTGGCAATAGACCTGTGTCCCCAAGCGATTTTGAAAACGACCTGAATAACAAAAACGGTACTTGACACCTTTGTTTTTCCTTTGTTTTTCACTCGGTTCGAATGCCCGAGACTTACGGCTTCAGGCCATGCGTAAAGTCGTTGACTTCTGTCTCGGCACGTTCTTTTGTATAGCCGTAATGTTCCTGCAGGACGCGATGAGTTTATCCAATGTGGACGGCTCTGCAATTTGATCGCGGAGCGCTGACCGATTCGGCTACTCCTTCGATAACGCTTCAAAACCGGACACCACATCGAACAGTTCTTCGTCGATGCTGCTTTGGCGCAATCGGTGGTATCTGACTTGCAGTTCCTCCAGTAGTTCAGCGATGTTTTTGTCGGCTCGTTGCATGGCGGCAAGGCGGCTGGCGTTTTCGCTGGCCAGGGATTCCGCACAGGCTCGGAACAGGGAGACGAAAATATATTCCCGGATCATGGCCTGCAACGTTGCCGTGCCGCCGCCGATGACCTCGGGCAGGTTTTGCGTGGGCCATTGAAGTTCTGCCAGACCGCGACGCCAGTCATCGTCCAATGGCAGAAGTCGTTGGCTGACGGGCGCGTAGACGGCGCCGGACGTTGGACGGTTGTGGAAGAGGTGAAGTTCGGGGACTTCACCGGGACTGCGATGCGATTCGCTTTCAATCAGAATTTGTCCGACCAGTGGCGTAATCGCCTTCACGGAATTCGGCACGCTAAAGAGTCCGGCCAGCGGCAGACCTGCGGCGAGCAAACGAGCGTGAACTCGTTCGCCGACTGCCCAGACCTGCGGCTTTCCCGGCAATGCCGCCAGTTTGTTGATCGCGTAGTCGGCAATCATATCATTGAACTGACCCACGAGTCCCTGATCGGAGCCGAACACAACAGCAGTGATCGGCCGTGCCTCAGCTTGCCCCTGGCATTCCGGAACCCATGGTGCCGGTCCGACTTCACGCAAACACACGACCAGCCCCAGTTCCACAGTGCGATAGTAGTCGCCCAGAGCCTGTACCGAATTTTCGTATTGCCCGATGCTGGAAGCTGCCATCGCTTTCATCGTACGGACGACGGACTGCAAATCCCCGGCTCCCGAGATCTTGCGACGCAGACTTGCCGGTGACTCGCTCATGTCGTTTCTTCCGTTTCTTCCTGCGGCTGGAAGCGAGCGAGCGTTTCGCTGGCAAGCTGAATGATCGTTGCGCGATCTTCATCGCTCAATTTGTCGGCGGTGTCCAATCGCTGGCACACTTCGGGCGGAATGTTCACCGCAGCTTCGCGCAGCGCGTGCTCGGCGTCTGTCATTTGGTCAAGCGGCACCGCGTCGAACAGTCCGGCAATCAACGCCAGCAGCACGGCAATTTGGGAGGGAACCGGTACGGGCGAGAACTCCGCCTGCTTCAGGCACGCTCGAATGCGCCGTCCGTGGTCGATGATTTTGCGAGTGCTGTCGTCCATTCGAGCGCCGAATCGGGAGAACGTTTCGAGTTCCTCAAACTGCGCGTAGGCCAGCTTCAAATCGCCGGCGACGGCTCGGTAGGCGGCGAGTTGCGCTTTTCCGCCGACGCGCGATACGGATTTTCCGACATCCACTGCGGGCAGCGTGCCGAGTTCGAACAGTGACGGCGAGAGGTAGATCTGGCCATCGGTAATAGAAATCAAATTAGTTGGAATGTATGCCGAAATATCCTGAGCTTCCGTTTCGATGACGGGCAGCGCCGTCACAGAACCGCCGCCGAGTTCTTCGCGTAAGTGCGTCGCCCGTTCCAGCAGTCGCGAGTGGATATAGAAGATGTCTCCGGGAAAAGCTTCGCGACCCGGCGGACGCCGCAGCAGCAGCGACAGTTCGCGATAGGCGCGGGCGTGGTGGGTGAGATCGTCGTACACGATTAACACGTCGCGGCCAGCTTCCATAAACGATTCCGCGATACTGGCCGCGGCATACGGCGCAACGTAAGCGAGTCCCGGCGGGTCATTGCCCTCCGTCACGACAACTACCGTGTAGTCCATCGCGTCCTTCTGGCGCAAGTTGGCAACGACCTTCGCGACCGCCGACGCACGCTGACCGATGGCGCAGTAGACGCAGACCACGTCTTGGCCGCGCTGGTTGAGTATCGTGTCGATCGCGATGGTGGTCTTGCCCGTCTGTCGGTCGCCCAGAATCAATTCCCGCTGACCGCGGCCCACGGGAATCAGAGCATCGATGACTTTCAGGCCTGTCTGAAGCGGGACCGTAACCGGCGCGCGGTCCATAATGCTCGCGGCCGGACGTTCAACGGGCAGACGTTTGCTAACGTGAACCGGCCCAGCGGCATCGAGTGGTCGACCGAGTGGATCGATGACGCGTCCCAGCAAGCCGTCGCCGACTCCGACATCCATAACTCGGCCCGTGCGGTGAACTTCATCTCCCGCCTGAAGATCTCCGTATTCGCCGAGCAGCACGACGCCGATTTCTTCTTCGTCGATGTTGAACGCGATGCCGAACACACTACCGGGAAACTCAATCAATTCCTCAAACCCCACACCCGGCAGCCCTGACACCTTTGCGATGCCCGTGGCGACGCTGGAAATCTTGCCCACCTCGCGCGGCACTAACTGCGGTGCGAATGCTTCGCGCGTCTGGCCAATTGCAGCCAGCGTGCCGTCCAACATCTGCTGCAGAGTCTCGGGGCTGGTGCTCATTCGTTTTCCAATTCGGCTTTGCCTGCTGATTTGTCCTGGGGTTGGACCGACTCCTGTAACAGCTCGTCGAAGCTGCGTTCCAGCGACGTCAGATAATCGGAAATGCTCCAGCCGATCTTGTGCCCGTTCGCCGTGAGTTCGATGCCGCTGATCACCGTTGGCGAGGTTTCGAAACTGAGTTGGACATCTGACGCGAACGTTTCGTTCATCGCAGTTTGGATTGCGGCGCGTTGCTCATCCGGCAAATCGAATGTGCTGCGTACGACGGCCGGACTGGAAGACGATTTCAGGGCAGTGGCGAAACCGTCCTTCGTCTCGCCGTTCAGTGCGCGCACGCGTTGCGTAAACACGTCGCTCATTCGCTGTTCCAGGCTGGCTCCGGCAAGGTCCGTCAGTGTCTTCCGCGCGATCGCGAACACTTCTTCGCTTGTCCGGCGAGTGATCTCGCCAGTCAGGCTCTGTTGTTCCTGCCTCATGCCTTCCTGCCGTTTGGCACGCAGATCGTCAGCAGCAGTGCGTGCTTCGTCCAGCAATCGCTGTCGTTCGGCTTTCACTTCTTCGGTCGCCTGACTCAGAAGTGCAGCGCGCTGCTGATCGAATTCTTCGTTCTTGTGCTGGAATTCGTCGCGTTCTTTTTGAGCAACGTCCCGTTTGGCGTCGGCGTCAGCAAGTTCCGCGGCAATCCGTTTCTCCCGCGCATCGATCGCGTCGAGGATGGGCTTGTAGAGGAATCTTTTCATCAACCACACGAGGATCAGGAAGTTGATCGTCTGCGCGCCGACAGTGAACCAGTCGATGAGCATGGATTACTTTCCTGTCGCCTGAGTGATGACATGATTCCAGAACGGATTGGCGAAGATCAAGATCATTGACACCACAAAGCAATAGATCGCCGTGGATTCAATCATCGCCAGACCGACGAACAGTGTGCGCGTAATCGTGGCTGAGGCGTCGGGTTGTTGCGCCAGTGAAGTTAGCGCGGTGGAAACCGCTTTGCCTTCAGCCAGTGCAGGCCCCATCGTGCCGAAGCCGGTGGTGAGTCCGGCCATGACAATCGAGGCGATTCCCATATATGTGATACTGTCCATAAAGTCTCCTGTGACGGTTGTCGTTCATTCTGAAATTGTGGCTTCGGGGTGAGTCGCGGGTTTACGCACTCGCGTGGCGGCAGCAATGTACACGGCCGCCAGAATACTGAAAATGTAAGCCTGTACCATGCCTGTCAGTAGTCCCAGCACCGTCATGACAATTGGAAACAGGAAAGGGGTGATAGACAACAGGATGGCGATGATCATGGCTCCGCTCATCATGTTGCCGAACAGACGCACGGCCAGTGCTAATGTGCGAGACACTTCGCTAATGATGTTAAAGGGCAGCATGATGAACGTTGGTTCAACGTACGTTGCAAAGTACTTGCCCAGGCCGCGTTCTTCGATGCCGAACAACGGCACCGCCACGAATACGCACAGCGCGAGGGCCGTTGTGGTCGAAAGCGAACCCGTCGGCGGTTCGTAGCCGGGAATGATGGTGCCGAGGCTGGCGAAAGCGACAAACAGAAACAGCGTGCCGAGAAAACCAACATACTTTCGCGGCTGGCTCAGGCCGACCTCTTCAATCTGTTTCACGATGCCCGTGACGATGATTTCAAGCAGGTTCTGCCACCGCGATCGTTGCAGGTCTTTCGAGAGTCGGCGCGTAATGAGCTTCGAACTGACGACCATGAACAACATCAGCCCCCACGTGAACACGATGGTCGCGTTCAGTTTGAAGAAGCCGAATTGCCAGTAGATCAGTTCATCGGGACTAAGTCGCATCGTTGGTCTCCGTCTCGTCGTAGCGAAACCCGCCAAGAGTTTCGGCATGTTCGGGTGGCCGAAAGTCTTGGCGACTTCCGCTACATGATTGATTGTCGCTCGACGAACTCGTCAGCCGCGCAACCAGAAAGCGTGCGTTGATGAATCCGACAAGGCAGGCCAACAGACGCTCCCATTGACCGCCGGCGACCAGATAAAAACCCGCCAGAGTCACGCTTGTTCGCAGCAACTGACTGACAAGGAACCACACCGCAACATGTTCAGACTTCAGCCCTTCGCGGACCGTCCACCACAATCCGCCGAAAAACAGACTTCCCAGCAACACACCCGCCGCCCACGGCAGTATCAAACTCAGCAGTTCATTCATCGTCTTGCTCCTGTTCTTCTCGCATGGCCGATTCTTCTTTGGCAACCCACTGCCACGCATTCAGACAACCGACTGTCAAGCCGGCGACCAGCAACGCCAGAGTCCATGAATGGTTTCCGGGATGACGGCTATCCAGCCAGATTCCAATCGCAGTGCCAACCAGCGTCGGGACCACCACCGACCAGCCGATCAGTCCCATCATGCCCAGTCCGGACCACACGCCGGGTGTCGGATTGCGTCGTGCACTGAGCTTGCGTGCCGCTTTGACACGAACCTCACGGCCAAACTCAGGCCGTTCTTTGCCGTTGTCGATTTCCGGTTGTTCACTCATGATGAAACTCGACCAGCCGGTGGATCAAACCGGTTTCCATTTTCGCCATCACCGAACGAACATTCTGTTCTTGCTTGTTCAACGTCAAAAAGTCCCGTTCCACTGCCGTGTGCAGTTGGCTGAGATCCGTTCCACGAATTGCGTTGCGGACGGAAATCAGCACGTTCGGGCCGGTCTTCACCAGAACTCCCTCATCAACAGCCACGAAAACTTCGCCTTCCGCGGCCGTTTCGTAGATCAGAATTCCCGCCGCGAGCGACGCCACGCAATCCAATCGTTGCGGCAGCAGTCCGAACGATCCCTGATGTGTATCCGCCACCACACGCAGCACGCCGGATTCCTGAGCGAACACCTCGAACGGTAACAGGATCTTAAGATTCATGATCACTCTCCACAGCGACGGGTGACGGCGGTTCGGATGCAGATTTGTCCCCGGGTTTGGTTTGTTTCTTCGCCTCGTCAATCGCTCCGATCATGTACAGCGAACTCTCCGAATCGTCTTTGAATTCATCGTGCAGGATTCGCTCGCAACCATCCAGCGTGTCCTGAAGACTGACGAGCTTTCCCTTGAGACCCGTGAATTGCTCGGTCGTGAAAAAGGGCTGCGTGAGAAATCGTTCCAGCCGCCGAGCGCGGGCGACGACGTTGCGGTCCGCAGGTGAAAGCTGTTCGAGTCCGAGCATCGCGATGATGTCTTTGAGTTCTTCGTATTGGGCCAGCGTTCGCCGGATCTCCTGCGCGACGTCGTAATGCCGCTGGCCGACGATGCCCGGCGTGGCCATTTTGGAACTGGATTGCAGCGGGTCGATGGCCGGAAACAGCCCTTCGCTGGCTCGCTTTCGCGACAGCACAATTGAAGCCGAAAGATGCGAGAACGTATGCACGGCCGCCGGATCGGTGAAGTCGTCGGCCGGCACATACACGGCCTGAATCGAAGTGATGGCCCCGGTATTTGTGTTGGCGATGCGCTCTTCCAGTTGCGAGAGCTCTGTGCCCATCGTCGGCTGATAGCCCAACCGCGAAGGCATCTGCCCCATCAGGCCGGACACTTCCATTCCCGCCTGAATGAAGCGAAAGATGTTGTCAATCAACAGCAGCACATCGCGTCGTTCATCGTCTCGAAAATACTCGGCCATCGTCAGCGCCGCATGGCCCACTCGGAAACGGCTGCCCGGCGGTTCGTTCATCTGACCGAAGACCATCACCATATTCGGCAACACTCCAGCTTCTTTCATTTCGCGATACAGTTCTTCGCCTTCCCGACAACGTTCGCCGATGCCGCAAAAGATGCTAACGCCCTCCTGGTTCCCCACCATGTTGTGAATCAATTCGGTCAGCAGCACCGTCTTACCGACTCCCGCCCCGCCGAACAATCCCGCCTTGCCGCCGCGCTCCAGCGGCACCAAGACGTCGATCACCTTGATGCCCGTTTCAAAGATTTCGGACTTGGTCGAACGCTGTGCCAGCGGCGGCGGATCCCGATGGACGCTGCGCCATTGCACATCTTTGAGCGGCGGTTCGCGGTCGATGGTGTTGCCAAACACATCGAACATCCGAGATAAAATGGCTTTGCCAACCGGCGCCGTTAACGGGCCTCCCGTGTCCGTCACCGCCATGCCGCGTGCGAGACCCTGTGTGGGAGTTAACGCGATCCCGCGAACATGCTGCGCATCCCGCTGGGCAAGGACTTCGATGATGATTTCATCTTGCGGTCCCGTATGCAATACGGAATAGATCGCAGGCAAATCCACGTCGAACCGAATATCCACAACGCTACCACGTACGGCCACAACCACTCCGCGGTTGACTGCTTTAGATTCCTTCGTTGTCATATTTTCGACTCCACTGGCTGCGGCACGACTGGCACAATGGCGTTCGCAGCATCGGCGTTCGGCAATGGTGACGCCGGAAGCTGCTGCGGAACTGTCATGCTCGCCACGCCAATTCGATTGTCGGCCAAGCCGTAGTAAATATCGTACAGATTCGGCTGGCCGATGTCATTGCGGCAGTCCATGCTTGCAGAAACCATCACCATTTTCCTTCTGCAGTGTTCGTCGGTTGCACGTCACTCAGCCAGGCAATGATGGCTTCGGT
>JBDNHJ010000302.1:0-2982 GCA_041688835.1 Fuerstiella sp. | reverse complement strand
GTGAAACGTCAGCGTTTACGACGGTGCGCACATTCGACACCGGTCGCTCATCGACCGTCCTGGTCGGTCACCTGCCGTCCTGGTCGGTCACCTGCCGGCGATCACAGTCAGACTGGCATTGGACAAGCGCGTCACTGCCGAGAAAAAGACCGGCAGCAGTGGACATTTGCATAAAGGCGTCGGATGGACTTCCAATGAACTTAACTGTTTGTTTCACTGCAAGTTGTTGATATACGTTAAGTTGCGATTCAGCCACGGCAGTGGCGGCAGACCTCTGCCGGTGACGCGAGTCACCGGGACCGGGCTGCTTAAATGACCAAAGCCCCGAATGGGGCGACAGAAAAGTCCACACGGCTACGGCCCCATTCGGGACTGCAGGGCGATAGTTTGATGGCAAACCGTCGGCTGTCGCTGACGGCAAAAGTCTGTCGTCCCTGCCGGGACTGAATCGCACGAACCAAAGTTCATTCCCGACACACAGCACGGAACGGGCACACCATGCTCTTGACGTCTTCCGCTACAATCTCATCACACACCCGCCCCATGTTTTACTCTGCGAGAAACCATGTTCGCTGAAACTGACGGCAGCCGCAAAGCGATCGGTGACGTGGATATCCTGTGGCACGACGGGCTGTACCACCTGTTTCACCTCGTCCTGCCCAACCACGACTTTATCGCTCACGCCGTCAGCACCAACGGCATCAACTGGCGGCGAGTCAACAATGCGCTGTTCATTGGTGATCCCGGAAGCTGGGACGACCTGATGCTGTGGACGGTCCACGTGACCCCCGATCCTCATCAGCTTGGTCGTTGGCGAATGTTCTACACCGGACTGTCGCGACGTGATCAGGGAAAGATTCAGCGGATCGGCCTAGCCGTCAGCGACAACCTGTTTCACTGGAAGAAATTCCCGGTCAACTGGCAGGATCGTCGTGGCCCCGATGATCCGGATGCTGTCAAGCTGGCTCGTCGCGAAAGTCAGCGGCACGAATCGAGCAGCCTGCACGCGGAGTTCGATGAATCGAGCTGCTTTCCGCTGGAACCGGATGCCGAACACTACGAATCGTCGCTGGACGAAGGACGGCACTGGGTTAGCTTTCGAGACCCATTTTACTATCGTGATGATGGCGACGCTTGGCTGCTGGCGGCGGCTCGCGTCAAGCACGGACCCATCGTGCGGCGCGGCTGCGTGGGCTTCCTGAAGGAAACTCAACCGAATCACTTCGAAGCATTACCCGCGCTGCATCATCCGGGAATCTATGACGATGTGGAAGTCCCGAATCTGATCAAGCTCAACGGCGAATACTATCTGATTGGCAGCATTCGGGAAGACGCCAAGATCCGCTATTGGCACGCCAGCGAAATCGGCAAACCTTGGCGCAGCTATCACGACAACGTGCTAATGGCCACGGGCAACTATGCGGGGCGAGTCTGCCGAGACGATCGTGGTTGGCTCATCTGGAATTTCTTTTCCGCCACCATGCTCGATCGAACCACCAATAATCTCATGCCGCCCCCGAAGCGTTTGGTTCGTGAAGACGACGGCCTGCTGCGAGTCACCTCGTTCGAAGAATTCGACAACTGGATCGACGACCCGGTCGACACGCGGTGCGTCCACACGTTAAAACGCGGCCTCGGCGAACAGTTTTGCAGTGTCGACGGCAATCAGCTGGAGCTAAAAAGTGAAGCCGGGTTTCAGGCGTTTGTCTTCGATCAGGCTCTGAGTTGTTTTCGGTTTGAGGCATCGATTTCGCTGAGAGGACTTGGCAAATGCGGACTGGTGTTTCGGTTGGATCCGGAAACTCACGATGGCTATTACCTGTCGCTGGATCTGTTTAAGGGAGTCGCTCAACTGCGAAGCTGGAAGACCGGTCCGGATGGCAGTGGGGAACACATGATGCAGTTCACGTCCTTGCAGAGCGGGTTCTGGTTCAGCGAAACAACCGGTCAGACTCGAGTGCAACTCATGTCGTTCGGCAGCTATCTGGAATTTTCCATCAACGATCGCGTGGTTCTGTCGCTGGCCGATCGCACGTTTTGTGACGGACTGATGGGCGTCTATCTCGAATCGGCTCACATGGATCTGACCGATATTCGACTCAACCGCATGAAAGTCCCGCATCAGTCTGACGATCATCTGGTTTCGGGGTGAATGATGCCGGAGCGAACGAGTTATGAATGAACTGCTGCGAATGATTGCCGCCAGCGCCCGGATGCGGCACGTGGAACGCAACTGACCTTCGTTACGTCACAACTCCTCCGTTACGGGAACGTCAGCCTTCGGCCAGCGGTAGATGCTTACGGGCGAAATACTCCACGGCACGAAACAGATTTCCGGTTCGCCGAAGCGTCGATCGGCCAGTCCGTTGATCTGATCACGGAACTGATAAGCGACGAATACGCCGCCTGGGGTGAGCGCCCGATAGATCGCATCAATAATCTGAGCGGCCTGTTCGGGAGCGAGATTTGAAAACGGGATTCCAGAGACGATCACATCCCCCTGTTGCATGTCATGTCGACGCATCAACGCGTTCAGTTCATTCGCGTCAGCATGTTCGACAATACAGCGTTTGTCATCGATCGTTTGCAGAATGTCAACGAGCTCCGCGACCAGTTCGATCGCCAGCGGCTGAGCTTCCGGCTGCATGGCATTTAGCAGCGCCCGAGTTGTGCAGCCATCGCCGGGACCAAGTTCGACAACGCAGTGAGCATCTGTGATGCCAAGGTCTTCGCTGACTTTGCGAGTCAAAAACGGGGAACTCGGGACCAGCGTCGCGACTTCCGTTGGTCGTTTCACGAACAATGCTAAACGCAACTTGAACGCGACAGCGACGGTTGGGATTGGGTTTGGGTGCATAAATAGCTGGGTGTGAGGCCGCAGTGGCAAGTGTGAGCGCGCAGCGAGTCTGGCTACGCACCGTGTCAGGCGGTGGCGTTCAGCAGTTCCAAGTAGCGTCGCTGTTGAGGCGTGGACTCGGTCAG
>JBDNHJ010000301.1:0-18106 GCA_041688835.1 Fuerstiella sp. | reverse complement strand
TGGCTGTTGCAGTGTCAATGTTCCACCGCCACCACCGCCCTGTTGGCCTTGCTGACCACCACCAATGGCTTGGCCACCAGCTCCGCCACTAGCGAAGGAGAACGTGAAGACGTCAACAATGTTGTTGAACTGTGGTCCTAGTGAGAGTCTGACGAAGCGTCGATCCGCAGAGATGACTGCGATCACCTGCAGGAAGATGCCTTCCGAAACGGGCTGCACGACAGGTTGGAATCCTACCGCACCGTTACCAACGACTGGAATCAAAGCCAGTACGAATGGTCGAGTCGTTTGGTCTGTAATCGTTGCCTGCTGGCCGTTGAACAGTGTGACCTTCGGAGCAAACATAATGTTCGCTCGTTCGTCGGCCTGAGCGGCCTGGATGAAGAAGAATGCTTCAATATCACTCAGGATGGCCATACCGACTTGAATACCAGCATCAGGATTGAAGTTACCGAAGTCGGGCACTCCGAGTTCGAACGAACCCTGACGGAACTGAATGTCGTAGTCTTCTGTAAAGGCGTCCGGACTTGACATTCCGATCGTCTGTCCATTGAAGTCATCACGAGGTGAGTTGACACGCTGGATGCGGTCGAACAGTCCCGCAGACTGTTGTTGTTGACCTTGTTGGCCTTGCTGACCGCCGCCACCACCAGTGTTTCCTCGCAGGTCCTGACCTTGTTGGCCTTGTTGACCACCACCGGCACCAGCGGCTCCGCCACCCGTCGGGAACTGCAAGTTCCGTGAACCGAAGGCTGGCACGCCAGCTGGGTCGCCCAAGTTGTCCTGCACGTTGAAGTCGAAGTCGACACCGATACGCTCGAAGAATCTGTCTGTCACGCTGATGAAGCGAACTTCAACGGTCACCTGCAGGTCTTGCAGTTTACGCAGTTGTCCCAGCAGATCGACGATCTGATCATGAACAGCTGGAGTCTGTCGAATCACAAGACTCAAGGTGTTTTCTTCGCCGTCTAGTCGCCCTGCACCACCGTCCAGATCCCATGTTCCGGGTTCCACAGTGGTTGTGATCAGGTCGATCAGGCCGCTGAAGTCAACTCCATTGTCGTTGGCTCGTCGACCGCCACGATTTCCACCACGGCCGCCATTGCCACCCACACCGATGGACAGATCGTCGTCCACCTGAAACAGTCCGTTGCCCGCGAAGCCAGAGCCATATCCGTTGCTCTGATTCAGGCTGTCAAACGGTCCGGTTTGTGTGCTCAGACCCAGTGGTACAACCAAGTCAGCGACGTTGTAAACACGTGGTTCGTATTTGGTTTCTTGGTCAAGCCGATTGGTAATCTTCAGAACTTCGTTTTCGATGTCATAAACAAGTCCCCCAGCCTGATCCAGTAGCAGGTTCAGGGCACTCTTCAGTTTAATGTTGTCAACATCGATACTGACTGACTGATCTGCCAGCAGGCCTTCGGTTTCGATCGCTCGAGTATCAAGAATGATGTTGATGCCGTGAGTCGTGGCGATATGACGAATGATTTCCGTCAAAGGGACCGCATGGAAGTGGAGTGAGATTGTTTCGCTCAGAGACTTTTCAATTCGGAGTTCACTTTCGCTACGATCTCGAGCGTCCGCTCGGCTATAAGCTTCGCGACGTTTTGACATTTGAGTCCATGTCTTCGCATCGGGCAAAGCATAGTCGTCAACTGAGCCGGTGAACGATTCGTCAACGCCGTTCAGCATCTTCAGAGCGTTGTCGGCTTTTTTCTCTTTCAAGTCTTCGATCTTGGCGATCTGCCGCTGCAGTTTCACCTTTTCGTACATGATGATCGACTGTGGCAGATTGGGGCTCAGGTCTTTGGCCTTTTCAGCAACCAGTTGAGCTTCCGGGTATCGTCGTTGTCGCATGAGGTCGTTGAACTGAGTTGTCAGTTCAGCCATTTCTTCTTCCACACGAATGTGTTTTTGTACTTCCGCGTCAATGATTTCTCGAACGCGTGTGTTGCGTGCTTCATTCGCCAACAGTGGAGCTCGTTGTTCCATGTAGGTGCGAACGTTCTTTTGGCTGCGTTCCAGCAGGCTGACAAGTGCCTGGGACGAGTGTTCTGGAAGATCCGCCGATTCGACGGTGGCTCGAGTGCGATCCAGATTGTCCAGAGCTTCCTGTGGGTTTTTGTCTCGCAGTTTTTCTGCATGGAAGACTGAGTTTAAGACTTCGGTTCGCAGTCGAGTATAACGCACATCCATTTCGTTGGCTGTGTCGGTCAGTGGATCTGATTCTGCCATCGGATCCATGCCATTGGACGCTGGAAGCGTGACGGTGTTTGTCTGTTGACTGGATGTCAGTGCGACTCCGTTCGGGCTGGCAGCCGGTGCTGTGGAATTCAATTCGCCAAAACTGACAATTCCGTCAGCATTGTTGGCGGCTGCGATCGCTGCGAATTCTGGAGTCATGTCAACAGGATTCACACCTGTTGGGTTTGAGTTTCGTGTGGGAGCACTGGAATCGACAACCGGTCCAAAATCGAATGGATTTCCGATTTGACTGTTCTGGAGGCTGTCAACATCAGCCAGCACTAACTCAGGACGATCATCAAAAACGCCATAAGCCACATGGAGTTCCTGTGCCTGCTGAGCCTTTTCTTTGGCATCAGACATTCTTCCCTGTTCGAGTGCTGCGCGAGCTTGCTGTAGCAGGCTGGCGGCAAGTTGCTCATTTGGGGACGATGGAGTTTCCATGCTTTCGTCAGTGAAGACGTCGGCTGGTGCAGCTCCTGGCTGGTTGAGTTTTGAGATGTCGCGTTTTACAAGAGCCGGGCTGTCTTCCCACAGTCCGTATGCGGCATGCAGTTTTTCTGCCTGGTCGGCCAATTGGTTGGCCAAGTGTACATTGCCCGCGTCGAGTGCATCGCGTGACTGTTCTAGCAGTGCTTTGGATTGCTCGTAGACCGCTTGAGTGTCTTGCGGAGTAGAACCGTTGGCAGCGACTGCCGCGTTGTCGTTGGCGAAAAACGATTGTGTCTTGCCAGCGCGGTCGACTTCTGCGAGCAGGTGGTCTGGTCGTTCGTCCCACAGCCCCCATGAGACTTTAAAGCTGCGCGCCTGCATGGCTCGAGCACGTGCGACATCCATGTCGCCGGCGTCAAATGCAGCACGAGCTTCTTTCATTAGCTTTTGGGCTTTGTGCTTGTTGATCATTTCAACAGTGGCATCTTTTGGCAAAGTCGGCTCAGGTTCCGGAACTGCAAAGGAACTGATTCCTTCGCTGGCATCGCCGAACGAAGGCCACGAGGCCGATTCGTCGAGGCTGAAGGGGTTCTCCTTCTGGCCGGCCGATGTTCCGTTCAGCTCCGCAAGGAACTGTTCTGGCGTCTGTTCGCCAGCCTGCCAGTTGGCTGACAGGGATGCAGCCGTTTCGGCAAGTCGCCGAGCCTTCTTTAGATCCCCGGCTTGGGCCAGCTGGCGGGCGTCATTCATGAAACGCCTTGCAACAGAACCGTAGCTGCCTGCGGTTGCAGGCTCGGTTTGTGCCGACAGACTTCGTGATGGGTCACCACCGCTGAAGAGATATAGCGAGACGGCCATAACCGAAACGCACGCGATGAATCCGATGACCTTATGCACTTGGACATCCTCCTTGAAGACAGGCTCTGGAAAGTCGTCCGGACTTTCTCAGACTGGTGGCACGCGTTCGGGGGCGAACGACGTGCTGCTATTCACAATGGGTTGTTGAACTTGATCGTATTCGAGGTGGCAAGACAGTCTGACCACTTCGCCGACATCTTCCTGCAGACGTTCTGAAAACAGCGCGTCCATCGATGTAGGCACGGTTGATAGCCTGAATAATCCCTTGCGGTCAATACGATGGAATCGAAACACGGTCCAGTTTTTTTTCGATTTGCAATAACCCGCTCTCAATTCGGCATCGCTTGCCGAAAGCACGGATTTGCTGGCCATTTGCCGCCGCAACCGCTGGGAATCGCCTGCAGGAATCGCCGAAGTGAGATCCGATGCCGTCACCATGGGCCGCGAGTCGTGGCGAGATGTCGTTTCTCCACCGAATTGATCAAGCTGTCGATTTAGCAGGAATTCGTGAGCGCCGTGCCGCTCACGAAATCAACAGCCGGGTCGTGCAGCAACATGTCTCCACCGATGTGAAATCGGCGGGGGACGGTCGTGGCAGCAAAAACGCGATCGTTTCACGCCGCGAAATTCCATGTCAATACGCAATTCGTAACAGACGCAGGCTGTGGTCCGCTGATTGTCAAGATTCTTCAGGATTGCGTTGATCTGCGGGGGTCGCGATTGTCATGTACAGGTCAGAGACTTTTTTCTGGATAAACTCAGCCAGCTGTTTGTCGTCACTGTCGGACCTGAGTTTTTCCATGTCCTGGGCGGATAACGGTTCGCCGTAAATGACTGTTACTTTGGCTGGCCGGATCAACCAAGCGCCTTTGGGCATGGCTTTGTCGGCGCCGAAAATGGCCACGGGGTAGACCGGCACTTCGGCTCGACGCACGAGTGACAAAAATCCGGGGCGAAACGTTTTGGGAGCACCGGCGGAACGTGTGCCTTCCGGATAAATGCTGACTAAAAATCCGGCTTGCAAACGATCCAAGGCGGTTCGAATACTTCCGCCGCGAAAGGCTGTGCGGCTGATGGGAATGACATAGGTATTGCGACACACCCACCCAATGAATGGAACTTTGAACAGCGAGTCGCGAGCAAGATACGACACGGTCCGCGTTAGTCGCACGGCTACGAATAGCGGGTCCAGATAGCTTTGATGGTTAATCAACAGAATGCCACCTTTGTCGGCGGCGATGTTTTCTCGACCAATGACATGGGTGCGGCACCAAAATCGAAACGGTAAGTACAGCACACAGTGAATTATCAGCCACACAATATTTCTGGGCGAACGTACCACGGCTGGAGCGCTATCTTCGACGGTGGATTCAGGACGATCAGTTGCCATGTCTCGCCTACAGCAGTTCCAAAATTCGTGAGACCACGTCGCTGGTGGAGGAAAAGTCTTCAAACAAATGATCAGGTGCGTGCGGGTGCAGTTCCTCTGCCTTGTAGACACCAGTCGCGACTGCAATGGCTTTCGCTCCGATGGCTCTGGCACAGCGAATATCGGCTGGAGTGTCACCGATGACCATGGTGTCTTCTCCCGCGATCGGGTGCTTCATGGCCTGACGTGCTGCCTGCAGTGCCAGCCGGGCGACGTTGTCCCGACAGGCTTCTTCGTCGCCGAAACCACCAAATGTAAAGTAGTGGTCGAGCTGATAGTGACGAAGTTTGATCCATGCAGCGGCTTCGTAGTTTCCCGTCAGAATGGATAGCGTGATGTGGCTGTGTTGGGCCAGTTCGTGAACTAATTCACTGACCTGTGGCAACAGGCGGCCCGGAGAAGCATGCAGGCTGTGAGGCAGTCGTTCGAGATAGGCTTTTCGAAACCGATTGCGATTTTCTGGAGTATTTTCGTGCTGATAGCGCCCCAGAACTTCGTCCGTAATTCCTCGATCGGTTCGTCCCGCCGTAAGAACGCCTTCAAACGGGAATTTGATCTGGAATTCGTCCATCAAGGAGCGTTCGATGGCCGCCTGACCGGCACCGGCGGTACTGAGTAAAGTGCCGTCGATATCGAAAAAAATTACTTTTTGAGTCATGAATGGCTAAGAAAAGGGGAAACTGTCGAGTTTGGGGCTTTCGAACGTGCCGCGTGGCCGATATTCTACTGTCCACGGTCGGAGGCCGAAACGAGTTGGCCTCTTCGATCTGGAGAACTCGCAAACACCATCTTTCCTGAATCTAATCGCAATGGCCAAGACGAACCGAAAACTCAAAAAAGCCAATCATGGTGCCCGACCGGCCAGTTCGAAGGCTCGGAAACTGAAAAGACGCCACGTCAAGCTGTCGCGGCACTAAGTCGGCTGACACGGCTGCATCAGACAGATGCGCCGCAGTCTGGTCGTTTGATTGCGACTGACCGAAACCATGACAGCCCGCTGGTCTTTGACGCGGGCTGTTTTTTTACGCGCTGGTTGCGCACTCGCCCCATGTTTCCCCACCGATGTGAACAAGCTGTCGATTTAGCAGGACTTTGTGAGCGGCACGGCGCTAGCCGCCGGCTTTGCCAGCGTTTTTCAGTGCGTTACCGGCGGCTAGCGCCGTGCCGCTCACTAAATCGACAGCTTGGTGATTTCGGCGGGGGACGGTCGCTGTTTTTGAACACGGGCGATGTCTGTCGCCATGTTGACACATGGTTGTGGAGTTTCAGAATTCGGCGATTCTGTGAATTCTTCTTGTGTTTAACGTGCGAGTTATGGGTATTCTGGGTACGGGTGATGCGGTTGATATTGCCAATCAGGGCTCAGGACAAGTGACTTCTGCGGATTGACAGTCCACGTCAATCTGCCTAACGTGACTGAGTCGGATGAGTCGATTATTGCCCAAGGCGTAAGCGACTTCTGGCGGGCCCGAATTGCTGCGTGACTCGAAATCTTTGCCGTATTGAGCACTTCTCCTGCCCGGCAAGTAATCAACAATGGCGTCATTGCTGACAGTCCATTCAGTGCATTGGGATTAACATGATGTGGAAACTTCAACCAACGATTTGTTTTGCGAGCCTGCTTCTGCTGTGTGGAAGTGTGTCTGCGGATCAATTCACAGATCAAATGATGTCGACGCAAAAGATCGACTTCGGTGTGATCGCAACGGGTTCAGAGGTTCCTAAATTCATCGAGATCAAGAACGTCCATCGAGAGACGTACCAGATTACTGAGGTGAAAACTTCATGCTCTTGTGCGAAGGCAACCATCGACAAGACTGTGATTCAGCCGGGCGAAACAGCCGTGATTTCTGTGCAGATGAACACTCGAAACTTTCGTCAGCGAAAAGATTCCAACGTCATCATCCAGTTCACTGCCCCGCGCTTCGCTGAAGTTCGCGTGCCTGTGACCGCATACATCCGCACGGACGTTGTGTTTACTCCCGGACTTGTACAATTCGGTGATGTGGAAGCTGGTACTGAGGGGACCGCTGTTGTCGACATCGCCTATGCCGGCCGCCCGGATTGGGACATTGACAACATTAAAATCACCAACAAGAATCTGACAGCAACTCTGGAACCTATCGGTCAGCGTGTGGGTGGGCAGTTGAACTACAAACTGACCATGAAACTGAGTCAGGGTGCGTCTGCCGGTCGAATTCGCGACATGATCACAATCGTGACCAACGATCGCACAAACCCCAATGTGCCGCTGATGGTTGATGGGGTTGTGACTCCCGACATCATGATCATGCCGCCTGTTGTCAACGTGGGGTCTGTGTCACCGGGCCAGACAAAGGTCAGCAAGATTGTTGTGCGAGGAAAGAAGCCATTCCAGATCGAAGACATCGACTGTGCCGACATGGCGGATTCCTTTACAGCTGCCATCAGCACGGATTCCAAGCCCCTGCATCAGGTACCAATTCAATTCGTTGTGCCCAATCGTCCGGGTAAGTTTAGTGAAGAACTGGTCGTCAAGATCACGGGACGATCCGAGCCGTTGCGATTTAACGTGACCGGCGTGATTGCCAACTAGTGCTTTTTCGGTTGGCTTTTCGTGGCACGGTGGTCTCCACAGTGCTGTGCTGTTGGTGATTTCTCGGCGGAGACCGCCGAGCTACGGCAGCGTAACAGGCGCTGAGCCGTCGCTGGTTAAGATGTTTCCCGCCAGTTTTTGGTGTGGTCGGAAACACAACACCAGCGTGTTGCGGCCGTCATCCACGATGATCGGAAACCGTGCTTCGGCCATGCTTCCGGGCCGATCGCTGGCCATCGCAGCACAAAGTTCGACTTCATGACGACCTGCGGGCAATGTCAGTTGCAGAACTTCGACTCTCGCAGGCAGTAACTGCAGATGCCGCGTATCGGCTTTCTCCATCGCTTCCCAGGCGATGCCGCCGAGATTCATGACAACATCCGCGCCTGATCCGCCGGCGACGGACAGTTGATCTTTGGCGGCATAGATTGCTGCCTTTTTCACAACACGGCGAGCGACCGCGCGGGCGATTTGTTGATCGCGGTTGGCCGTGTACGAATCGTAGGCCGCTTGGTTTAGATCGACCAGTGTGGTGCTGGTGATTTCTTCAGACGGCTGCGGGCCGACAACGCGTGCGCGAGTCACCCACGGCTGCGAACTGAACGCGGTCACTGGTTTGGCAATCTGCACAGGTGCTACGGTCGGCGGCAGGGAATGATCACCAACAGCACTCAGAATTTGATCTGCCAGCAGCAATGCGGCTGTGGTTGGCAACGAGCGCTCCGTCGTCCAATCTGTCACGCGTCCCACAAACGTGATGACGTGGACGACGCCGTGTCCTTTGGGACACAGTGTGCCAAATTCGGTTGCGGCCTTGGTGTGGTTGGGGGCCTGATTCCAATAGCTGACCTGCCGCATGGTATTGGCGGTAATGTCTTGGTCCATGGGGTTTTCGGAACGAATTCCGGCGTACAGATAGGCTGCAAAAGCGTTCGCTGAGTAACGTGAACCTGGCGGTTGCTGGGGCAGTTCTGAGTGTCCGACCGTTGTGACTGGCGTACCTTCCGTGGGGTCGGACATCAGTGTGGAACGGTCGTCGAAAACGTGTTCCATGGCTTGATTTGCAAACGCATAGGCGTCCTGGCGATTGCCCATCAGGCTCGACAAAATCAGCAGGTTGTCGACCATACGTTGTTCGAATTCACGACCGCTCCATGCGATCGCTTTATCGTCCGTGACGATGGCTTTCGTTTTTTCTCGAACGTCCGTTTGGCGAAGGAAGTCCAGTTCATCACGCGTTTGACGAAGTGGTGTTTCGCAAGCGGTCGGATCACCTGCCATCAAGGCGGCGATCGCTCGATCGACAGCGATAATTTCATGCTCAGCGCGACGGTCCTCGGCCGCTTCATCGAACGCATCGATCGCGGCGACAGGTGCGCCTTGATCGAAATGCGATACAGCTGCCAGTTGTTGCTTCACGCCACGATGGCAACCGTTGACGCCCACGATCAGGCTGACGGCCAGCAGGCAACGGATTGTTGTGTGACGCGGTGACATGCAGCTTCTACTTGCGTCGGCCGTATTGTTTGAACATGCTGACTTTGGATTTCGAATAGCCTTTGCGTAGCTCTGCCGATTCCTTGAGTGATTCTCCTGAGTGAATATCCAGCAGTTCAAGCGTCAGTAGGTAGTTACGCTGATAGTCATTGTTGCTCTGCGTTGTTCCGGAAGTGATCTGAGCAAACAGCAGGTAGTCGAATGGCTGATCCGATCTTTCCAGAGCGGCTTGAAGTTCCCGCTGTTTGTCTGGCAGCACCAGCAGGTCCGGACGACAACGGCATTCGGCCATTGCGGCTTCGACATAGCGGCGACTGATCATGCGAAACTGGTCCGACTGTCCGACCAGTGAGTCGACATGTTCGTAGATCTGATCGCGAAAGTCTCCCACAGGCTCACTGCTTCTATTTTCGACACCGACAAAGCACACCTTTCGAACGGGCGTTCCGTTTGCCGACGTGTACGACACGGTATGGACGTCATGGCAGGCGCGGCTCAGCAGCTTGGCGACCGATTCGTCGATGAGCGGCTTCCACGTTTCGGCTCCAGCTTGATGGCTGCCAACCATGTCCTTGTCGTCGTCATTCAGGACGATCGCGTGTTGGCGTCCTCGGCAACCGGTACACAATACGGCCACCATCAGCACGGTGACTCCTAGGTAGAAACGGGGCATACCCATCGGTTCGA
Organism: Fuerstiella sp.; assembly: GCA_041688835.1. GTDB lineage: Bacteria > Planctomycetota > Planctomycetia > Planctomycetales > Planctomycetaceae > Fuerstiella. Next base: position 8,381 of record JBDNHJ010000301.1, on the reverse strand, counting down.
TCCATCCAGCGTAGACAACAAAACTGACGGCAAATGCACTCGTCAGACGCCGCGTAGCCTAAGGCCGCCCGGATTTTTGGCCAATACGACCTTTCCAAGATCGGTCGCTGGTGGTTCGGGTGCCAAAGTAGAATCCCAGTTCGTGACCACAAGATTTTTATGGTCCAAGATTCGTAAAGTCTCTGTCTTTACACCCAATCGCAGTGTTTTTTCGATTGAGGTGTCGGATGTGGCCCCAACCACACCTAGGTGGAAGCCACGACCCCGTGCGAGATTTCATGTCTCAGGGGATGACACCGGCGGTATCTGCCGGTTTACCGTCGAATACTCTTTCACGAATACTGTCAGAATCTTGGCGGCTCGTTCCCAAGCTCCGGCTTGGGAACGCCTATCCGCAAAGCTCTGCTTTGCACGCGCTGGTTGCGGCCACGATGTGGAACGTTTGTTGGCGGCGACCGACCTATGGCCTATCGGACTGACTCGCGCTCGGCGCAGGTGACCTCGCCGAAACAGCCGACCGAAGGTCTCCAGTCCCGCCCACCGACGGACAAGGAGACCTTCGGTCAACGGCGTGCGGGGTCGGGAGACCCGCGCACAGCGGGGGCTGACTCGAAGCGGGAGCTTCTGGGATAGGCGTTCCCAAACGGGAGTTTGGGAACGAGAGCAGAATAGGCCGCAGCCGAAATCGTTGGTGTTTTGTGGGGTTTCTGACCGATACGGTGTGAGGAACCACGCTTTCCGTCGTCGTTTCAACTTGACGCCTACTGGATATCCCACCGACACTCCGCAAACGTGGGCGATACAGATTTCTGGGAAGTTGCGACTTCCCCCGAGCAGAACAGAAAATTCACAATGCAGAGCAACCGAATCCGACACTTTTGAAACGCCATTCAGCCGTCCGCTGCACCCCGCAGCAGACGCTCGACCATGTGCCGTTCCGCGTTGGTCGACTCATGCGAATCGCTGGAAAACCGGGCCTTGTTGGCGGCTGCTTTTCCGGAATTTATCGATCCGAATCCGAGTGTCGACAATGGGTTCGGTGCTGAAATTGTGCCGCTGAGCACGGGTCGCCGAGCCGAATTGACGGTCGATCATGTTGGAAACGGTTTGAGGGCCGAGTTCACGGCCGACCATTCTCTGGCATTGTGTTACTTCGCGCGTCGCGCTTTGAATTTCCGGGACGCCATGCGGGCGCGAACTATGGCGATTTCCGGCCGTCATAAGCCGTAGTGGCCGCGGGCCAGGTGGGTCTCGGACGATGGCTGCTAAGACTGCCCAACCGAACTCGCTTCGCCTGTTTTTTACGGCTGCGTCCCCTCAGGTTCTTCACCGGCAGAGCCCGCGGCACAGAACTTCAGGACTTCTGAACGACGAATGTGACTTCGTCAACGACCGTTTTGCCGTAGAATACACGGATGAGGTAAATCCCCGGTCGTTTTGGAATGTCAAATTCGACGTCGTACACATACTTGGAGTCTTCTACCGATCGAACACCCGCTGTTCCGCTGTCATTGGTCATAAACTCTCCCCGAGAATTCATGCTTTGAATCTTGACCATCACGGAGTCTGCGACCTGTGTGCTCGACCAAAATTTTCCAACGACCATGAGTCTCCCCTTGCCGGCGACGAGGTCGGCCTGCGTCTCGGACTTAGCATGGAGACCGTACGCGACAAATTCGTCTGGCGGAGCCTTCGGCGTCGGCGTGCCAGAACTCCCACAACCGCAGGCCACCAGAAAGACCGGAACAACAGCTAAGCAGAGGACACGCTTGCTGACCCAATGGACTGATGACTGCATTTCAATGTCCTTATGCCGAGGTCTTTGAATTACTCAGCCGACGCGGCAACGTCGACCGGTGTAATAACCACAATTCGTGAGTTCGGATAATCAAAGCACGCTGCTGATAGCAGCAGCGTGCTTCTTCGCAACTTACGCTTGTTGACCGTCAGTGAACTCAATGTCTTGAAAAGCTTCCTTATTGCCACCAGACCATACTTCGAATGTTCCTTTGGCTTCTGTGAATCCTCCGGCAGGCGCATTGAGCGTGTGCGTCCAACCGAAATTCGGTGAGGATGTACTGCTTCCGCGCTGTTCTGTAACACCGTTTACAATAATCTTCGCCGTAAAGGTCCTTGAAGCAAATTGGGTTTCCCCTTCTCCCGCGACGTTTGACGTAGTTGAAAAATGTTCATTCTGCGTAGGATTCGTAATGTCCCAGTCCGCTGCGCCCAGCATTGCGGGAAACACCATCGTTGCCAAAACCACGAAGTACACTGTTGACGCCTTTTTCATTTCAACTTCCTTTTAAAGATCAACTAGAAATCGGAAACGATATCTCCTTTGCTCCTCGTACCGATCGCTCGCCACACGTCGCGACTGATTGCGGAAGATACGAATCGAGAAGAGCCATCGCCCAGACACACATTCACTCCGCCAGAATGTTGACTTGTTGCAGGATAAGCACCAGTCAACACGTTCCCGCCATTTGTGCATGATCTCCGGTTCGGAGTCTGCAAGTGATTATACAAGGTGGGGCCGGTCTCAGCCCTCATCCAGCCCGCACCACGATTCCACGGATCACCGACGATTCCAGACAGATCCGTGTTCTGGCAGGCATTGGCGAATTGATCCAGTTGACTGGCATTCTGCATTGCTGGGTTAACAACCCATACATTGCGAAGTTCCGCCGGCGACCCATTGCCAACCAACACTTCCGAAAACCCAACTGTATTGGATAATCCGTCTGCGAAATCCTCCGCCCCAAGCATTCCACCTCCCCATCTGGGGTGGCGAAAGATCGGTTGAAAGAACCCGTTAAATCGGCCCTCATGCTGAACTCCGGTTCCTTCGTTCCCGACGTAATTTGTCGGCTGCACGGGAAATGTGCCCTGCAGACCAGCATCTGATGGGCAGATCAAAATTCCGATGCGCGTTGCTCGCAGAGCAGTGTTCTCATCGCTCTCTGGACTGGTGAAATCGATCCTTTGATACAACGGAGCCTGTTCCAGATGCGGAAGCATTGCCACAAACATCGAAAAGCGATTGACGTTGCCTGACGGAAACGCTTTAAACGAGTCATGGTAGGAGTGTAAAGCAATTCCAAGCTGGCGAATGTTTGCACGGCATTGGAGATTTCTGGCGGAGCCTCTTGCCTGTTGGATTGCTGGCAGCAGCAATGCTGCAAGGATTGCAATGATGCCAATCACCACCACGACTTCGAGAAGGGTAAGTCCGGCGGGCTGTCCGCGAGAAAGCGTTCCGCTGTTTTTGAATCCCTGCAATCCGGTGGTGCTGAGGCTTGCAGGATCAATCAGACAAGTAGGGATGTTTTTTTTGAAAAAGGAAACACGCCGCATCAGGTCATTCCTTAAATTTGTGAGACCATTGGCTAGTCAAACGGCATCAGGGGCACTCTGTCTCCTTTTGCTTTTCGGTAGGTCAAGATCTCGCCACGTTCCTTGATGTTGCCATGACAAGAGGAAGCTCCTCTATCGTTCACGGTCCTACTTCGAGTCCTTCGGAGCAGGCTCAACTGAGATTGTGAGGGAGTCGATTTCGGTGTTAGATTGATCAAGATATGTCGCCAAAACGGTGTAGGTTCCGGGCTTCGCGATGTGTTGCAGCGTGCCGCTGTAGAAGTACTGTTGACCACCCTTGTCTTGCGTGACCGCCGCGAATCCAGATTGGCTAACGACGATCTTGCCGTCTTTGGTTTTTGAAACGACCTTAATCATCAGTCTGTCCCGAAGTTTTGAGTCCGACGTCAACGTCCCTTCCACGACAAAACTTCGACCGGCAACAATTGGTTGTGATTGTCTACCATTTTCATCGACTTGGAAAACGACCATTTGCGATGCGCTCAACGTCGCAGGCGCGTCACGGGAGGCAGGAACTTTACTACTGCATCCGCAAAGCCCGAATGTCGCGACGATCACGATGCACGCCGCTTGCATTCTGGATGAGTGTATCATTTCTCATTTCTGTCGCGAGGATTACAGTGGCACTGAGGCTGCGATGGTGGACTGGGCACAGCGTCTATTTCTGCTCCCCAAGTCCATCTTCACCTCATTTTAGGTAAGTTTGACGGCAGTCTCACCGGCTACACGCCTCCGCCCTCAACCAGAATTTTGATCGGCGAGCTTGCCCGATGCGTAGCTGGACTGCCAGCGTAAATAGAAAATACTGCGTTCTGCGTTCCAAAGTCAGTCGGATCCCACCAGTAATTCGTAGCGGTCGGGGGATTGATTGTGTCGCCCCAGTTCTCCTCGGGGCTGACACCACTCAGCTTCGTATTGATAGCCATAAAGACTCCGTTAGCGTCTTTATAAATGCCAATGATAAACGGAGCGTTCGCTGGGCCCGAGCCGTAGCCCGTGATGCCAGCAGTATTTGCAAAGATTCCGCCGTGTGGAGCGTCCACTGTCCAACCCGCTGCGTCACACACCGTATGGCTGAACACGAACGTCAGAATGACGCACAAATTCGTTAGTCGCGAATAATACATCGTCTCTACCTTTTAACTGAGTAATCCCCTTAACATCTCCTCGCCAGACCGCCCAGCGGGATTAGAAATCATGCGTCACTTCGCCCCCAGACTTGGTGCCCAAAGCTTGCCACACGGACCCGTCGATCGAATTGTGAACAAATCGTACGGAGGCATCGCCCCAACAGACGTTGGCTCCGCCAAGATGCAAACTTCCCGCAGTGTAGACTGATGTGATGACATCGCCGTTGTTCGTACAGGATTTTCGGTTCGGAACGTTACTGTGGTTGTACATCGTTGCGGGTGGATTTCCATCTGTCCATGGGAAACCACGCATCCAACCACCGAAGTACCGTTCGGCGTTCGTGTCCAGCTCGTCGCACGCACGCGTCAACCGACTAGCATCAACGGGTGACCCGAATCCTACAGAGAGATCCCACAAGGATCGAAGCGGAGCAGAGCTGCCACCACCAATCAGAATTTCGCTGAATGCTGCCGTGTTGGAAGTGCCATCCGTGACGTCACGGATCGCGACGACCCCGCCCCCCATTCTATTGTCTATCCAAACGATTGGCGCGAATAAGCCCTCAAAGCGACCCGCCACATGTAACCCGGTTCCACAATTACCAACGTAGTTCGTCGTCCCGCCATATGGCTGAAGTGGATCGGACGGACAAGCGAACACGGGCACTTGGTGTCGCCGAGCAACATTCACGTTGAATTCGTCCATCGCCACCTTGGCCCAGTCAAACTTCCCGTACAGATCTCGCTGTTCTAAGTAGGGCAGCATCGACACATGCGCAGACCTGCTGCTGCTACCTAGCCCAGGCGGAAAAACGGCGTAGCTGTCCAAGTAGCTGTGGATGGCGATCCCGATTTGCCGCAAGTTAGAAACGCACTGTGTACGGCGAGCCGCCTCTCTCGCTTGTTGGACCGCTGGAACCAAGAGTGCCACAAGGATTCCGATCACGGCCACCACCGTAAGCAATTCAATAACCGTCATTCCGCTGCGTCTGCAGTCTTGGCTGTATCTGCATTGTGACTTGTGTAGCACGGTAAGGATCTCCTAGATTCAGTGAAGTTGACTCTTCAATCAAAACCGGCAACCCATGATCACGTTTTCAAAATGCTCCGACATCGTCTCCTCCAGCACGCGTCCCTAGTGCTGACCAGACTGCCTGATCGATTGACTGCCCGACAAAACGCGTCGCTCCGTCAGCGAATACGACAAAGGCACCGCCAGTGTGTTGACTGGTGGGCGGAACGATCATTTCCCCGGCGTTGCGTCCAGCCCCCATGTTGATTCCTACGACGTCGACACCCGACAGATAGCAACCAAACGCATTCGGGACGGCGTGATGAGTGTAGTGAGGGGGTTGTGCGGCAAACGCATAATCACGATAATGATTTGGAATCAACGCCGTGACTCGGTTGGTCTCCATCTGACAATCTGTTGCGAGCTGTTGCTCAAAAGGAATGAAAGTGGTCGTGGCTGGCCACCAAAGAAATCGATTGGCGTGCCTGCGAGTAAAAATGTCAGCCGTTGATCTGTCCGGGATGCTCCGGACATCATCCGGTTGCACAAGACGCTCTGCATAGAACGCAGTGTTGCTCAAGCCGTCACGCACATTTTGCACGTGAACGGCTTGCCTGTACCGGCTGCGAAGTTTGCGTTCACCGATCATTCCGTTGAACTTCGCGTCTTCCAGAGTCGACCCTAGGTTGACTCGGTAACTTGAGTCGTTTTGCGTGACATCAGCAAGGCTATCCGACGGGCAAATCAGCGCCGGCACGGCCCCGGCGTAGTTCAGGTAATAAGCACTGCTTCGAGAAGATAGTGTCTCGTAGAGCGCCTCTTGATCGAGATACGGCAACAGGGAACGGAAATGGTAGTACAGGCCTGGAAAGTGTTGTTGAGCCGCTTCGTATTGGTGCGCCGCAACTCCCAGTTGACGCAGGTTATTTTGGCATTGAACGCGTCTGGAAGTCTCCCGCGACCGTTGTACCGCAGGGAGAGCAATGGTCAACAGAAGGGAAATGACGAAGACGACCACCAAAACTTCGATGGCCGTGACTCCGCGTCGAGTTGTGGTTGTTCTACATGAAAGCAGATGCATCTCAGACTCCAACAGAACAGTCAATTCGATGATTCAACTCTGCGCTAAATCCCGGCTTCGCCACCGCCGTTTGCGCCACCACCGCCGTTTGCGCCACCACCGCCTTGAGCGGCTGGATCGTGCAATACATCCCCCAGCTCATCTCGGAGGGTTCCATTACTTGCAATCGTTATCTTTTTGGATTTCAGATGCACATGCTGTGAGTGCCCGCCCTGCGAGTCGACCCAAATGACATTGGCGTACAGGTTGACGGTATACTGACCGGGCGGTTGCATCACTTGCCAGCCGTTTGGGATGTCTGACGTGGCAAACCGCAACGTCAGTGGATCGCCTCCGTCACTCTCAAGTCGACATTGCGTGTTGTTAATGTGATCCACATGTGGATTGTTCGGGGCGGCTTGTCCGGCGGGGCGCCAGCCGGATTGCACGGCAACGTTGTAGGTGATACCAACGCCGTCGGCGTCATCCGGGAGAACGTCGTACGGCGACTCAACATCGGGGAATTCGACCACTATGTGAAAGTCTGGTGACGGTGGGCTTCCACTGCACCCAAACGGAACGGTGGCGAGAATTCCAGCAACGACCCTCACCGCTGCCTGCCTAGTTCCAATTTGCACAGACCAAAAATTTGCAGAACGCAAAAGTTTCGGAAGAGAAAAAAGAAGTTGTTGGCGGAGGCCCAAAAATGCGTGAACGATCCGATCACAACTGCGCCCTTGAGTTCAGATGAAAGACCTTCGAGAGTCAGCCTCCCGCTCGCCATTCAAATTATGCGCATGTCAAACTCAAATTGTCAATGAGAAAAAAATAGTTTTAACAGGAATGTAATTCTCGTTGCAGTCGGGAGGCAAGTTGTAATTCGATCGTCGCCCTTGGATTGACCGCAAGGGCCGAGAGTTTTTTTTGAAAGGATCAAGTCTGCTTGTTGCGACGATTGGTGAACGGGCTTCCAATGTCAACACAGTTTGTTCATTGCGCCCTGCAGCTTGGTAGGTCGAAATCTTGCGACATGCCTTGACTGTTCAACCGAAAAGCCCAACAGCTTAAACGTTTCTTCGGCCGCAGCGTACGTTGTTGTGGCGGTAGCGTACGTTGTTGTGACGCCAGAGTACGGCAACACGGCTGTGGCGTACGTTAATGTGGCAGTCTCGTACGTTTTTGTGGCGGTAGAGTGCGGTACCACGGCAGTCGCGTACGTTTTTGTGGCGGTAGTGTTCGGTAACACGGCTGTAACGTACGTTTATGTGACTGTAGCGTACGTTAACGCGGCAGTCGCGTACGTTTTCGTGGCGGTAGAGCGCGTTGGCGCGGTGTAAAAGCGGTCTGGCGGCGTGCAAAGCGTTACCTAACCGGTGCGACCCGGATTGCTGAACTGGGGGATTGCACTTGCATCCGTGTTTCTTGCCACTCTTTCCGTGGACGAGGCCAGCACTGTGGCGCAGGGTTGTGTGCTTGCAGGATGTTTCTGCGAGTCGGCGTCAAAGAAGCGGCAACAGGTGAGTTCGGCGAGCGTCGAATGCCTTTCGCTTCTGATGGCTGAAACAACGATTGTTTTGTAGAGGAGAGTTTCACGATGACGACAAATTACCTGCCTTCGACTCTGAATCGGTTCAATGACTTTTGCCGAGATTTTTCCAGCGAAGTCAGCAAGACGCCCGAGGCTTATGGACTGACTCAGTCGGAAGTCGAAGACTACGCGCTGTTGCAGTCGGCATTTGCGTTGGCCTACGATATGTCACTGAGTCCCGTCACACGCACGCCGTTTGGTGTGGCCAACGTG
>JBDNHJ010000300.1:0-15354 GCA_041688835.1 Fuerstiella sp. | reverse complement strand
TGGCGTTGACCATGCGGAAGGTGTGAATTCCAAAACCTTCCATCATCCGAAACGATCGCGGGATGCCTCGGTCGGACATCACCCACATCAGCGTGTGCATCGATTCGGGACTCAGTGACACGAAGTCCCAGAAGGTATCGTCAGCCGACTGCGCCTGCGGAAAGTCCTTGTGAATGTATTGGAAGTGGTCGTGGTCGTTGAGTAACCACTTTGCAATTCACGCGCCCGTCGCCGAGAATTTTTCGCACGGAGATCTTCCGTAGCGGAAGTCGTCAAGACTTTCGACGATCCCGGATGCGATTCCTGATGCGATTCCTGAGCGTCCGGGTGCGCAGTCCGAAACTCTTGACGAGTTCCGCTACATGTGCGGACGGCCCACGGGACGTGTGGTCGTTTGGCGAGCAGTCTGGTCGGGCAGCGACCGGTTCTTCTTTGCGATGGCACGAAAACTCGCAAAGTCATTTCGAGGCACGCCATTTGCAACGACGTTCCTTGGAACTTTCATCGTCCATCCAGCAAACCGCAGGGAGTACACTTCATGCCTCAGACAATCGAACGACTCGAATCCGTCAGCACAGAAAACCTCGAACGGCTGTCCACGCCGCACGGATCGCTGTGCGTTTCCATTTACATTCCCACTCATCGGTGCGGGAACGACGTACAGCAGGATCCGATTCGGCTGAAGAATGCTGTCTCGGAAGCCAAGCGACAATTGGTGGAATTCGGAACGGAGGAAGGTGATGCAGACAAGCTACTGAAACCGGTCGCTGAACTGGTCGAGCTGGATGCCAGCGACGACTTCTGGCAACACCAGTCCGATGGGCTGGCATTGCTGCTCAACGCCGACGAGGCCACGCTGTTTCAGTTGCCCACCAAATTCCACGAAGAGGTTTCCGTCAGCGACCGATTCTATGTGAAGCCGTTGATTCGCACCGTCAATGCCGATGAGGAATTTCATCTGGTCACGGTGAGTCGTGGCGAAGTCAGCGTGTTCCGGGGCAACAAATCATCGCTCACCTCAGAGAAATTCAGCGATCTTCCCGACGGCATCGAAGCTGTCACCAGCAGCGACCAGCAGCGCGGGCATAACCGTCATTCGTTCAAAATTCGAGCCAACAGTGGCGACTCAAGTGTCTCGCACGGTCACCTTGATACCAAAGAAGAAGCGGATCTGAAGCAGTATTTTCGCGAGATGAAGGATGCCATCGGCGATCACCTGCGGGATCAGGGCGGCCCGGTGCTGTTCGCTGGCGTCGACGATTTGTTTCCGTATTTTAAGGAAGAATTCGACTGTTGTACGGTGATGGACGAGGCAGTCACGGGCAACGTTGACGATCTGTCTGACGACGAACTGCATGACAAAGCTTGGCTTCTGGTGAAGCGGTGGCACGATGATCAAAAAGCATCAGTGATCGATCGCTTCACGGAAGCGAATGGGACAGACTTCGGCTCGACCGATCTGAAGACAATTCTGCAGGCGGCATTCCAGGGCCGAATCGAAACGCTGCTCCTGAGCGCGAAGGCTCGCAATTATGGTGCAGCCGACGAGAACGGCATGGTCACCCGCAATGATGAAGAACCGTCTGCGGCAACGTCTGACTTGTACGACTTGGCCGCCATTCGCACGCTTCGAGCCGACGGACGAGTGGTGTTCGTGGATGACTCGGAACAAGTGGACTCACCGATCGCCGCGATCTTCCGTTACGTGGCCTAGTAGATTTAATCTTCGAAAATTGGAAATGTCCCGTAGCGGAACTCGTCAAGAGTTTCGCTCCGCGCGTAACGACACACGGGGAACGCACGAAAGTCTTGACGACTTCCGCTACGACAGGAGAACGTGTCTACCGTGTCGGATTCTGATTCCTACCCGAACCTGCTGACTCGCCTGTGGCGGTATCTGGCATTGTTCGTGAAACGACCGACGGAAGTCGCGACGCTGGTTCCGAGTTCCCGGTTTTTAACTCGCAAACTCAGCGAAGACCCCGGCTTCAAACACGCTCGTCATGTTGTCGAACTTGGTCCCGGCGATGGCAGCACAACTCGGGCGCTGCTGGCCGCCATGCAGCCGGAAGCTCGGCTGCTGGCGATCGAACTGGTCGCGGAGCTCGTTGACGTTCTGCAAACGATCGATGACAAACGCTGCATTGTCGAACATGCTGACGCGAATGAACTGCACGCGTTGATGCGTCGGCATGACATGCAACAGGCAGATGTGATCGTCTCTGGAATTCCGTTTTCAAATCTCGCACCCGAACAGGCGGCTCAGATTATTGATGCGATCTATCGTGCGCTCACCCCGGGCGGCGTCTTCGTCGCTTACCAGTTCCGCGATCAGATCAACGGACTGGCCGAACGACGCTTCGGCGATCCGGAAATCTGTTTCGTACCGTGGAACATTCCGCCCGTAAGCATCTACCGCTGGACGAAGGCCACAGTTCCCGTAGCGGAACTCGTTAAGAGTTTCGACGAGTCACCAGCGATTGGCGAGACACCAAAGCCCATCGAAAGTCTTGACGACTTCCGCTGCGGAGGCGTTGTGACGTAACGATACTCAGTTGCGTTCCACGTGCCGCATCCGGGCGCTGGCAGCAATTATTTGCAGCAGTTCATCCAGCTCGTCCACGTGAACCGGCTTTGGCAGAAAGTACGTGCGAGGAAACAGAGCTCGAGCGTTGGCGACCTTCGACGGCGCGACAGAACTGACCACGATCACGGGCATGCTCGCGATTCGCGTGATCGATGAGCGTCGGATCGCCGTCAGCAGTTCGATGCCCGTCCAGCGCGGCATTTCGACATCGGTAATCAGCAAGTCTGGCTCATGATCGTGAATCTGCTGCCACGCATCTTTTCCATCCATTGCCAAGCGAACATCGACATTGCGATCGGCGAGAATCCGACGCATCATCATCCGCTGTGCTCGCGCATCGTCCGCCACGATGGCTCGCAGTGGATATGGCAGGCCGGTATTTTGAGAAGGTTGAGTGTTCATATTTCGAGTGGCCACCTTTCTGGTAGCGGAAGTCGTCAAGACTTTCGTGCGGTTCTGCAGTACCTTCCGGTGCCGTCCAGTGCGCTATCGAAACTCTTGACGAGTTCCGCTACGAGACCAAACATGCAAGTGCCGTGCCGAGAAGTACGAAGCCCTCAAACGACAGTGGCGGATCGCTCATTGCTCAGGCCGCTGGCTGACAGACCATCCGAGGACGGCTCCGCGTTGGAGGAATGATTGAATCATCTCCCAGCCCCACCTGCTTGACCCGGCAAACGAAACCATGTTTACTTCTCCAGATGGTGAGTTTGTAAGGTTTGACGGGACAGGTGGAACACATGGCGACGAGTACTCGAACGCGTCCAAAACGATACGAGGGGATGCTGCGGATCGGCGAGGCGGCTGATCTGTTAGGCGTGTCCAGTGAAACGCTTCGCAACTGGGACAAGTGGGGCTGGCTGCAGCCCGTTCGCAACCCTGTGACGGGTTATCGGTATTACGAAACCGCGAATTTGGAGAAGTTCCGAGACGAATTGATCGCCGAGCGAAAAGCGAACGCGTGATGGGTGAGTACTTCTCAAAATTCTTTGACGCGTCAGATTTCCCGCCTCGCTGGCACTGCGGAAACTGGTCGGATTTTCTCGGTTGGCTGCATATCGTCAGCAACCTCGCAACGTTCGGTGCGTACTTCACGATCCCGGTCGTGCTGGTGTACTTTGCGCGCAAGCGGGACGACTTTCCGTTTACCAAACTGTTCTGGTTGTTTGGTGCGTTCATCCTGGCCTGCGGTTTTGTCCACCTGATCGAAGCGGTCATGTTCTGGCATCCGATCTATCGTGTCTCCGGTGCGATGAAGTTCGTGACCGCCGTGGTGTCATGGGCAACCGTTTTTGCGCTTTTTCGATACGGTCCGCGAGCGATGGCGTTGCCCTCAATGGCGGCGACCAACGCACGATTGAAGCATGAGATCGTGGAGCGCGAGTCAACGGAACGCGAACTCAAACGTCTGACCGCTCGTTACGAAGCTCTTCTGGATGGCACGCGCAGCATCATCTGGACAACCAGCGCAGAAGGACGATTTACCAGCGAACAAGCTTCGTGGCAACGCTACACAGGACAGACGTTCGAGCAGCACAAAGGTTACGGCTGGGTTGACGCCGTTCACGAAGATGATCGTGAAAACTTACTGATCTTGTGGAAGCAGGCTCGTGAAACTCGGACGATCTATCAATCGCGCGGGCGGTTGTGGAATGCAGAAACCGGAACTTATCGTCGCTTCGTGACTGAAGCAGCGCCGGTTCTTGGCGAGGACGGCGAGGTGCTGGAATGGATTGGCACAGTGTCAGACGTCGAGAATGAGACGGCTGCAGAAGCCGCGTTGAATGTTGCTCACGACGAATTGGCAGCGCAGAAAGAAGAGCTCGAACTGATCTACGAATCCGCACCGGTGGGCATGTGTTTGATCGATCGAGATTTCCGTTTCATTCGGATCAACGAAACGCTCGCTCGAATCAACGGAATTGAGAAACACGAGCACATCGGAAAGCGAGCCGACAAACTGTTGCCGGAACTCGACGATCAGCTCAAACCCATTTATCGCCGCGTGTTCGACCTCGGCGAACCGATCTTGAACATTGAAATCGTGGGCCGGACACCGGCGTCGGAGGAAATTCGGACATGGCTGGGAAGTTACTTCCCGCTGAAAGACCACGGTGAAGACGGCACAGGTTCGTCGGTGACCGCAGTCAACGCGATCGTGCAGGACATCACGGATCGCAAGCGGCAGGAAGAACGCCTGCAACAGAGTGAACAGGCGGCACTGGCGGCAAACCAATCCAAAAGCGAATTCCTGGCGAACATGTCGCACGAGATTCGCACGCCAATGGCCGCGATTCTCGGTTACGCCGACGTGTTGCTGGGGCATTTGAAAGACGCCGACAACCGCAACTGCGTGCTGGTGATGAAACGCAATGGACAGTTCCTGCTGGAACTGATCAATGACATTTTGGACCTGTCGCGGATCGAAGCCGGGAAGATGGATGTTGAGATCGAGTCGTGTGATTTGGTTCGACTGGTCAGCGACCTCGATTCGCTGATGTACGTGCGCGCCGGCGAGAAGCAAATTGACTTGAACGCACGGTTCACGACTCCGGTTCCGGCAAAACTTCAAACCGATCCGATCCGATTACGGCAGGTGCTGATCAACTTACTTGGCAATGCGATCAAATTCACAGAGACAGGGTCGGTGCGTTTGGAAATGGCGTTTCGTAGCGGAATTCGTCAAGACTTTCGTTCCACGAACGCTGCATCAACGGTCGAAACTGTTGACGAGTTCCGCGACGAGTTCCACGACAAGAACTGGATTGAGTTTTCAATCATCGACACCGGCATCGGTATGACGCCCGAACAACAGAACCGGCTGTTCAAGCCGTTCTCGCAAGGCGATTCCTCGGTGACGCGGCAATACGGCGGCAGCGGACTCGGGCTGGCGATCAGTCGTCGGTTGATCGAAATGCTGGGCGGATCGATCACGGTCGACAGCGAACCAGGCAAGGGGTCAACATTCCGCGTCAGCATACCGGTTGCAACCATCGACAATGAAGAGCTGGTCCAACCCAAGATCGAGCACCGACTGGCAAGCGACGACGGCGGGCTTGAGAAAGTGCCCCGAACGCTCGACTGCCGGGTTTTGGTGGTCGATGATCGCCGCGATGTGCGGCACATCAGTCAGCACTTTCTTGAGAAGGCTGGTGCCAAAGTAGTAACCGCAGAAGACGGACAACAAGGCATCAACGCGGCTCTGGCCGCCCGCGATTCAGGCGAACCGTTTGATTTGATTGTGATGGACATGCAAATGCCCAACGTCGATGGATTGCAGGCGACCGCCGAACTTCGTTCCGCCGCTGTCGAGACGCCCATTATTGCCCTGACTGCCGACGCCATGAAAGGCGACCGTGAAAAATGTGTCAATGGCGGCTGCGACGATTACCTGTCCAAACCGATCGACCAGTTGTTGCTGGTCAACATGGTGGCTCGCTACACGCAGGACTTAACCATCGACGAAATCCGAACAAACCGCCATGAACGCATTGCATCGTTGCGAGCCAGTTTGGGCGACGGGCTTTCTGACTCTAACCCTTCCCCAAGCTGAAGCATGTCCCGCATCGGTTTTCCAGAAGCTCTGAATCGTGGGATAAACTCGTTCGCTCCGGCATCATTCACCCCGAAATCAGATGATCGTCAGACTGATGCGGGGTTTTTATGCGGTTGAGTTGAATGTCGGCCGGATACATGTGAGCCGATTCGAGATGCTTACCGAAGCACTTCCGTGACCCACTTTCCGAAGTGAGTGATTCGGAACGCCTGGTGTCGCTTGAGAATATCGTGGACGGCATTGCGAGATTTTTCTCCTTCAATCGGTATCGACAACGCGACTTTGCCCGCCAGCAACTGCTGTTGAATGTGTTCCATCTCGTCATCGGTGTCGGCGAACCACTTAGCGGATGTATCGACCTGTTCCGCTGCGTCTTTCCCTTGAGATACGCGAATCTGGTTTTCGTCGATGCCGTATTCCACGATGTCACGTCGAGCGGCATCGGCGGCTTCTCGGTTATCAAACACGCAGACGATGTGGTTTGTGGGATTGTCTGTCAGAGGCTTGTCGCTCATGGTTAGCTTTCTTTTTCGTATGAGTTGGCAGAAGAAACATGGCTGTGCAATATCTTGATGAGCGAACGTCATGCCAGGACAAATTCAGGTGAGAATGGCTTCACACGGCTTGCGAACAGCTTTGGCTGGTCGCTGATTGACCGCAGTGGGCGGCCGGCGACCAGCCGCACTAACATCAACCGCGACTCGTCCGTCCGAACGCCGACAATCAACGAAAACCACTTTCGGGCACGGCAGTTGCCACTTCTCCGCTACAATACATCTTCATCTGCCGATCGCTTAACCTCATGTCTGACGCGAACGAACACCTTACGCCTCGTCTCCCGACCATCGAAGTCGGCTGGATCATCGCCGGATCGCTGGACGAACCCGACGCTGCTGCTGTTCGAGCTGCGCGATCTGCGGTGCTCAAACTGCTGAACGAAACGTTCTCGGATTTTTCCTGGCAAATGCCGGTGATTCGTCGGTCGGAACTTACTCAGGCACATCGCGAGGAATCCGTCGTGCTGCTCGAAGCCGGAGTCACCGAGCGGAATTCGAATCGCCTGGACTTCGGATTGGTGATCACGTCGGCAGATCTGGTCGGCCACTACAAACCGTTTGCACTGGCGGCTGTTTCGAGGTCACTCGACCTGACAGTGATCTCGACATCGCGTATTGATCCGCAGGCTGCTGACAACGACCTTTCGCGCGACGACCGCGTGAAACTCATGGCTGAGCGTTTGCAAACCCTAGTTCTTCACACGCTGGGACATCTGTGCGGGCTGATTCACGCCGAACAGCGAGGCAATCTGATGTTCGATCTGCAAACGGTTGACGATCTCGCCGCAATGCAGTCCTTCGATCCCCCACAGATCACTCTCATGCAGCAGAATCTGAGTCAGATTGCTGACCTGCGACTGGAAGAACAGCCGACTGAGCGGCGATCCACCGTCCGTTTCTACCTGGACAGCGCGTGGCTGAACTGGCACGAAATCCGCGACGCCGTCTGGCAGGCTCGCCCGTGGGAATTTCCGACGCGACTCAGCCGCCTGAGCGCCGCCGCAATTTCTGCCGCGATGGTGTTAATCATGACGGCTGAAATGTGGGACATGGCGACGTCGCTTTCGTTCACGACCATCACTGTCCTGGCCGCAGCCGTTTTGGCGGTGACCACTCTGTTTATCGTCAACCGCCAACAGCTTCTGGTTCGCCGCCAGGAACGCCTTCTGAGCGAACAAACGGTCGTAACGAATGTCTCGTCCACTGCCATTGTGTTCTGTGGCATGCTGACGACAGTGATGCTGCTATTCACGCTGCTGCTGGTTTCTGCGATGTTGTTATTCAGTAAGAATCTTGCAGGCGCATGGTCGACATCACTGGAAGAATCGTTCTCAACCGCTCACTACTTCAAACTGGCCGCGACCGCCGGATCGCTGTCGGCGTTGATCGGCGCACTGGGAGCGTCATTCGAAGATCAGCACCACTTCCGCCACATTACGCTGATCGATGAAGAGACATAGCGCAGAGACAAGCTGGTAGCGGAAGTCGTCAAGACTTTCGTGCGATTCGTGAATCCCCGTTGCGTTCCGAAAGTCTTGACGACTTCCGCTACGACCCGCGCATGGCCTAGGCGGATTCGTGTCGAAAACGGTTGAACAATCGGCGAAAGAAGGGCCACGCGATACGCATCGCAATTGTGTTGGGTCGGAAGAAAGCCCTGACGCGATAGATCACCCGGCCATCCGGTAGGATTTCTATCATGAAACGTTCTTCGCCCTGTTCCGGATGATCGGGCAGAGTGCCCATCGCGAAGCCGAACCGCGTATCTGCCCTTTCATCGCCGAAAACCTCCACGATGCGGCAAGCAGAGAGATTCCAAAGCCCGGCCAGGCGTGCTCGAATGGCGATGGTTTCTCCGACCTGTAAGGCAGTCGTGTTTGGTATCGCGGCGACCCAACCCACCTGAAACTGCTGCCAGTTACGCAACGCTTGTGTGGCTTTATGAAAGACGGCATCTCCGCAGCCCAGTTCGATTCGAACCTGGTGGTGATCGTAGCCTTCCGGCATCCATCCCGCCGTCTGACCGACATCGGGATAGTTGAAACCCTCCGCAGCCCGCCGAATCAGAAATTCGGAAATTGTTCGGCCATCCGGTTTTATAAGCGAATACATCGACGTCACCGCTGTTTTCGTTAAAACAAAAGTAGCTCGGCCACTTTCGCAGCCGAGCACTTCGCCATCTCCGTCGTTGCGCCCAGCCGGTTGGACGTTCATCGATCGCGCATTCTCGTTCTGTCAGAACGAGTAATAGAACCCCGCACGACCATTGCCGATGGAGAATCCGGAGCCAGAATTGTACCAGCGGTTGTAACCGCTGGACGGGTTCGACCGGTAGTAGTTCCGGTAGTCCTGAACACGGCCACGGTTTCGACCGTAGTAGTCGTAGTTGCCGTAGTTGTTCCCGCCACGATTCCAGTTCTGGTTTCCATAACCGTAGTTGTTGTTGTTCCAGTAGCGGTTCAGTCGGTTGTGGTACGAGCTGTACGACCCGCGGTTAGAATGGCTTGGATTGCCATAATTCAAACCTCGCTGACTGACCTGAAACTGCACACCCTGAGCCTGACTCGGTGATGCGTTGGCCATGGTGAATACGGCTACGATGGCAATTGATAATAGAGATTTCATTGGTTTCCTTTCTGATCTTTCTGTGTCTCAGATTGATTGAACGCAGCATCGCACGATTACTCGCGCGAGTTGCCGTTCGGGTTTTCGTTCGGTTCGGAATTCTGATTCCGCCGGTCACTCGACGTGGACTTCATCTTTGAATCAAACTGTTTGAGCTGCTCTTCGGTCAGACTGGATTCGACCTTCACAATCGTGTCGGCTTCCAGTTCCACAAGCTGTTCATGAGCCTTATGAATTCCATCCCAGACCTGCATCAATTCGTTCTGGTGATTCTGGCAGACCTGACATGTCGCCGGATCTTCATTCTGACTGGTAGGCTGAACCAGAAAATACTCGCGGACGCGTCCGTTCGGCTGAGCGACACCGACTCGCAGAGCAACGATGTTCAGATCTCCTTCGAGGCCTTCCCATGAGGACGCCTGATTGTTCTGCGACCGGTCGGATTGATCAGCAGCCTTTTGACTGGCCTGATCGTTAGGCCGGTCGGCCTTTCGATTCTGACCGCCATCTCGTCGATCTGTCCGATTCTCGGCATCCGTGTTTGGTTTCAACGTGGTCCGCGACTGATCCGTCTTATCGTCAGTGGCAACCGCTGATCCAGCTTCCCCACTGTTTTTCGAAACCGCTTCCTCTGACTTCTGCTGCTGGTCCTCGGTCGATTGCTGAGCGCTCCGGCTGATGTGAGCGCTGTGATCATGACCTTCTAGGCGGGTGGCCGCGATGACAGCGGCTTCCATACTGATTGCCTGGCGGTGCAGATTCTGAACGCGATTCCAAAGCTTCTGAGTTTTCCGATCGCTATCCTTGTAGATGCTCAGGATTTCCTGCTTCTGTTGGTCGTTGAGGCCAATCTGCCGGAGCGATTTCGGCAATTCGTTCCGCTCACTCTGCTGCCCGTCACGTTGAAATGCACTGCGCTGATTTGCCTGCTGTTGCGACTCTTGTCGCTGTCCCGTTTGCTGTTGATCGTTCTGTGAGTCTCGTTGCTTTTGTGCCTGCTGAGCAGTCGCCACTGAGGCGGTCGCGAGCAGTGACAGGGAAACGAGTCCGGTGATCATTGCACGTGTCATCCTGAGTTCTCCTTGCATGTTCGTGTTCGAAATACTTTGAAGGCTGTTTGACCGCCGACATATGACGGTCTCCAGCCAGGCCGCTCCACTGCGGCAACTTCGTAGATGCAAGTTGCACGTCCCGTGCCAATCATTCATCTGAGTCGTGTTGCCCGATCCCCGACCATGAAGTTTGGCACTCATCCGACCGAGAAGAACCTTGCTTGCCGTCGTGTGGGTCGTTTTTCTCAAGCACTTGCCATTGTCGGCTTGCATTCACAAATGCAGGTGACGGTGGCCGATTGCAGATTGCAGATCGCTGCGAAGGCTCATCGATCAGCCACGCTGGCTTCGCACACCGAGATCACAATCGGTGGCGGAAGAAGCACTGCGAATTCTTTCCGCACCAAGAATGCATCCCTTCGTAGCGGAACTCGTCAAGACTTTCGTGCGATTCAAGATGACAGATTGCGCAGCCCGAAACTCTTGACGAGTTCCGCTACGGGGAAGTTCTCTTCCAATGGTCTATTAACGCCTAACAATCAACGTCACGACAAAGCCAGCGATCAGACCACTGCCGAACGCGGTCGAAAGGGATTCGACCGGATGGCTTTGAACGCACGATTCCGCCTCGTGGTAGGTTTGCCTGCCCCGTTCGGCTGCGGCAACATAGCCTTTTCGGACCTGATCGGCTGTAATG
Organism: Fuerstiella sp.; assembly: GCA_041688835.1. Taxonomy (GTDB): domain Bacteria; phylum Planctomycetota; class Planctomycetia; order Planctomycetales; family Planctomycetaceae; genus Fuerstiella. Next base: position 4,280 of record JBDNHJ010000300.1, on the reverse strand, counting down.
CGCGGCCGTCGACCAGCCGTGCTGATGCCGACCATAAATCGGTCGTCCGAATGCCGACAATCGACAGAAATCGCTTTGGGGGACGTCAGTATCCTTGATCGTTGAGTGACGACTTCCGCTACGTTTTTTGCGATCGCCGTTTCAACCAATAGCCCATGCCGGTCATCAGAACGGCAAACACGCTGAAGACGGCGAGCAGTCTGAAATCGAAACCAGCGGCGGCGGTACCCAAGCCGATGAAGGGGATCGAATTCACGAGGTGACCCAGCCATGCGATCAGCATAAATCTGACAAACGGGATGTTGGTCAGCGCGAGAGAATACAACTTCAGTGAGTACGGCAGACCCGGCACGGTGATGTACACAATCGCAAACCATGTTTGGTGCTTCTTTGGAATCGACGGAGCATTCTGCGAGGTGCGTGCCAGCAAGCCCTTCAACCGACGGCGGAGGAAACCATGTGCCAGATGCCACGCCGCGAACGTATGGAACGCCATGCACACGGCAGCGATCGGGATGGACCACCAGAACCCGTACTTCAGACCGCTCGCGACGAGGAAGGGAGTGATCGGAAAACCGAGCATCGGCAGCACCGCGTAAGCGGGCAGAAATATGGCATGCGGTAAACGCACGCCAAGTTCCTTCAGTTGCTGCTGATCAACGTCCGGGAACATCCACCGAAAGACAACAAGTCCTCCGATCACCACGAGGATCCAGATCGCCGTTTTCACCGCAAACCGCTTCGTGTCGTCGTTTGAAGATTCGCTGCCCGACGAATCGGCTGGAGGCGATTCCTCGTCCGAGCTCGGCGAATGTTCAGCGGTTTGCAAAGGAGTCAAGTCGCACCTCGTCGTGTGACAATGCGTTGGATTTAGGTTTGTTCAGCGACTTTAGTCAGCCATGCTTTCGGCGGACGAGAGGCGTCGTTCGGAATGATGGCAATCATCAATAGAATCAGACCGACGACGATATGATTTTGATGCGCAGGAGCCGGTGGTGTTCCCGTCATGCGACCGTAGATGACCAGGCCGATGGCGACGATCAGAATCAGCAGGTGAGCATGACGAGTCGGCTTCCACCACGACAGCCCGGCCAGAATACAGATCCCCAGCCCGGTTAGCGTATCAACCCACACGATTGTTGGATCGTGCTGAGCTCGAAAGATAAACGGACTGAACATCAGCCAGACAGCGGTCATCAGTTCGACGATTCGTCCCCACATGAAATTGGTCCCTTTAAGTTGGTTCCAGCGACTTGAATTCCATAGCGGAACTCGTCAAGAGTTTTGACGTATCACCAGCGGACGTCGAAAGTCTTGACGACTTCCGCTACACACCAAGTGCCCGCGACAAAAGTGTTTCTGCCGCATGATCCATCGCTTCGTCACGGTGCCCCCAGAAGGCTCGCCACAACGTGCGTTTGCTTTTCGTTTGTTGCCACACAATCGATAAGTAGGTCAATGATGCTCGCACTTCGTCCCACGCCCAATAGACTAAGATGAGCGAAATGCTTGCAGTGATCAGACACAGAAAGCACCAGTAGCCGACGATGGTCGCCTGCAACACAACCAGCACCACGCTGACGATTCCCAGCGGGATGACGTCAATGCCGAACAGAATCACCAGCCACGGACGATACTGCCATCGTCTCGGCGACCCGGCGAAGCCCAATACCGCGTCGCCAAGATAGGCCAGTACTCCTAAAGCGGCGTCGTGAATTCCCAAAATGGCATACATCTTTTTTGCGGCGGCGGACTTCAGCACTTTGTCACTGTCTTCGCCGAACACGGGATCCCAGACGGTGTCAATCAGGCCCCATTGATAGAGCGACAGGTGCGTCGATATTCCGGCGGCGACGAACGCCAACAGGCAAATCGGAATCCGCTGCGACCACGCCGACGGATTGTAGTTGTACGGCGGAACAGGCCGATTCAGATCGTCAACAGGAAGAGATTGATTGGTCATGAGATCGTTTTCGTTTTCGTAGCGATAGTCGTCAAGACTTTCGTGCGATTTCTGGCGTGACGAGCTGCTCGGGCCGAAAGTCTTTTGAAGAGTTCCGCTACGGGGCTTCCAGTCCGTTCTTTTCATACCATTCGCGCGGATTCTGCTGCAGCTTGTTCAGTATCTCCGGCAGGTCGTCCAACAATCTGTGCTTCGGTTCCCAGTCGAGCAATTGTCTTGCTCGCGAAATGTCCAGAGCGTAGTTGTCGTCAGCCATGCTGACCATGAACGGTTTGATGAAGGCGTCTCCGCCAGAAAGTTTGTCCATCGCGGCCGCCCCGACTTTGGCCAATGCTTCGGGAACATATAACGCCGACCAATCCGTGTTATGAAGATGGCGGCCGATGGCATCCTGAAGCTGCCCGTAGCTCGGCGAATCAGGTTCGCCGATCAGAATGGGCGTCCGTGCTTCGATCTCAGCGCGGCGTTCGACGGTTCGGACGACTGCATCCACAACATCATCAATGTGCACGCACGACTGACCGGCATTTGTATCGCCTGGAAAGAAATGGCTTTGAAAATTCTCTTCGTAAATGCGTTTTACCTGCTGCACCAGCGTGGGCTGCTTGCCCCATTCGTTGTAGATTCCGGCGATTCGCAGCAGCACGGATCGCACATCCGGATGAGCCACCCGGATCAGTTCTTCGGTCTTAATTTTGCTTTCGGGATAAGGCCACTTGGCCAGCAGTGGGCTGTCTTCGGTGATGCACTCACCGATCTCACACGGTTCGTGAATCAGCATCGTGCTGGTGAAGATGAACTGTTCCAGATCGAAGTCGTCGAGCGCATTCAGGAAACGGTCGGTGCCTTCGACGGTTACCTTCTGATACAGCGGGCTGTCTTTGCCGGAGAAGTCATAATACGCGGCCAGATGAATCGCACTGGCGATTTTGGAACCTGCTCTTTCGCGGAGGTCGCTGATTGCGCCACGAACTGTGTTGTAGTCGGTGAGATCACATTCCATATCATGGATGTGAGGACTGTCCTTTGGCGGTTCGGGTAGCCCGACTCGATCGAGTCCGTAGACTTCGTATCCATTTTTCGCCAGAGCGGTACAGACTTTCTGCCCGATCAGGCCAGAGCTTCCTGTGACAATAACAACAGGTCGTTCATGAGTCATACTGGGGCCTCAGGGTTCGGTTTAGAGATCGTGACTTGTTCCGTAATTCGCGCTGATGGACGCGAAGAGAATCGCCCGAAAGTCTTGACGACTTCCGTTACGGGGATATCACAGCAAGCATCGTGCCGAGCTTGCGTGCCACTACGATTGTTTTGGACGCACGGCAATCACGACGTTAAGCGACTTCGCGCAGCGTTAGCCTACTTCGCCGCCATTTCGACCTTTTTGAGTTCGACACGGCGAACTTCGAGTTCTTCTTTTGCAGTGGCGACTTCTGCTTCAGCGGCTGCGGCAGTTTGTTGAGCCTCATTAAGATCTGCCTGTTGCTGTTTGCGATCTTCGACTGTGGCTTGCTTTAGACGAACCTTCGCAGCGGCAGTTTTTGCTTTCGCTTTTATGAGTTGCAATTCAGCATCCTGCAGAGCTTTTTGATGCTCCGCCATTTGTTCACGAGCATCGTCCAGTGCCGCCTGCCTGGTTTTGTCCAATTCAGTTTTTGCATCTGCGACCACCGCGTCCGCCTGCTTCTTCGCCTTCGCCAGTTCCAGATTTCGACGGTTCTGTGCCGCTTCCAGAACGACCTCGCCCGCAGACGCGACCTCGGCGACCTCGACAAGGCCTGTCTGTTCATCGGCCACATTGGCGGCATCTTCTCGCCGCACTTCGTCGACGTTATGGCGAGTCGCCTCCACTTCTTCCATAACCAACTCACGCGTTTCCTCAAGCTGCTCATGCGACTCTTCACGCACGTCGGCCACGATTTCATCAGCCTCCGACTGAGCTTCGATATAGTCTTCGCGAGCGTCCTGAATGTCTTCGACGCCGGTACTACACCCGGCGGCGAAGATCAGGGAGAGGCCCAATGCCGTTATTGATTTGGCGTTCATGAGATTCTTCCGATGTCGTTCACTCGGCATTATTGCCAATGCGAAATCCGATTCGATTTCAGGATTCAGTGATGCACAGAGTGTGCCAAAGCACAGCAAACGTGGAGCTCGCAACCGGATGCCGACTGCATCGGCAGTGACGCGCTTGTCCAATGCCAGTCTGACTGTGATCGCCGGCAGGTGACCGACCAGGACGGCAGGTGACCGACCAGGACGGTCGATGAGCGACCGGTGTCGAATGTGCGCACCGTCGTAAACGCTGACGTTTCAC
>JBDNHJ010000299.1:0-10683 GCA_041688835.1 Fuerstiella sp. | reverse complement strand
GCCACTGAGATCATGGAAGTCACTTCAACGGGCGAAAAAGTTTCGGTGCTCCACTCCGCGGCGCATCGCGAAGGCAGTCAAGAACGGCTCGCTGGAGGAGTGCTCGAATTCCTTTTTCTTCGACGTGACGCAGTGCCTCGATGGACTCGGCAAAACGCCGAAACCATCGGGCCACCGCTTTTGCTGAGAGATCGACCATTCTGGAAATCTCAACAAATTTGATCAAGCGTTGAGCCAGCAAAATACATCTGGCACGCTGAATGACCGCTGTCCCAGATAATCGACTGCTGACAATTTGATTCCGAATGTGCGTCATTTCCATGGTCAGATTGATTGATAGACTACGCACTGCCCATCCTTGGCTTGGTGTGTGAGGTCATCATCCTCATCAGACCTTGGATGGGCGTTTCATGCACCACCAGTTTGGGGGATTGGGCAGTCTGCAACCGGACGGAACTTAAGGTTTCTCGCACTAACATGCAGGCGCTACTATGATTGGAACTGCTAATCAGCAACCAATGATGATCGCTAGATGGTACCGTTTGATGAACGTTCCGATTTCGCTATTCGAAAACTTCGCCTCCAAGATTCCGGCGGGTGATGACCATGCACGGATGGTCTGCGAACAATGCCAGTGGATTCACTATGAAAACCCGCGAGTGATCGTGGCGGCCATGTGTGTTTGGCAGAACCAGTTGCTGTTGTGTCGTCGAGCGATCGCGCCGCGGTACGGATTCTGGACTCTGCCGGGCGGGTTTATGGAACTGGGCGAGACCATGGAAGACGGCGCGTGTCGTGAAGCTCGCGAAGAAGCGAACGTGGAAATTGTGACCGACCGTCTGCTGGCGACTTACACGGTGCCGCGAATTGGTCAGGTTCATATGGTGTACCTCGCTCACATGACGACGCCTGAATTTGGTGCGGGTGCTGAAAGCCTAGACGTGCAACTTTTTCCATTGACACAACAAGGGCTACCGTGGGATGACCTCGCGTTTCCCGTGAATCATTGGGCGTTGCGAGACTATCTTAGCCTGAACGGGGCGTCCGTCACTCAGCCGTTTACAACGCGCACAGAACATCTGGCCGACAGGATGTCGTCCGTTCCACATCATCCCGACTTTCCTCCACCTTCGGAAGGGGCACAGCCGTAAAATGCTGCCAAGCGTACTGTCAAAGCCTAGTTTTAGGACTGGCAAAACGTAGCTCGGTGGTCTCCACCGTGACTTTTCGGCGGCGACCGCCGAGCTACGAATTCGTTCTCCATTTATTTTCCATCAAGTATCACGAGTATTAACATGAAAGAACCCCGAGCCTGCGGATTTCTGATCGTCAAAGGAGATCCCGTCAACTCATTTCTGTTGATGAAGCATCCGTCACGCTGGGATTTGCCCAAGGGGCATGTTGATCCGGATGAGACCGATATGGAATGTGCGCTGCGTGAACTGCGAGAGGAAACTGGAATTCGAAAGCAGCAGCTGAAGGTGGACCCTGAGTTTTGCTACGAAAGCCGATACCTCGTGAACGGCAAACGATATGGCGGCGATGGCGAAGTCGAAAAGACGTTGCGGATCTATCTCGCGTGGTTGCTGGAAGACGTGAAAATCAAGGTGACGGAACATAATGGGTATGAGTGGTTCGATTGGGCACCACCTCATCAAATTCAAACCAAGGCCATCGACCCGCTGTTGGATTGTGTGAATCAGCATTTAACCAATACTGATCGGAAATAACCTGAACTCAGACACGCACGCGATCGCCAACTTTCTATTCAGAAACATGCCATGCCACACATCTGTCCACGCAAACACACCTTCAAGACTTCGACCGTTGCCGCCCTGCTACTGATCGCGCCGCTGGCCGCGTGCGCGCTGCCGTCAGCGGTGGCTCAGAGCAACTATCCCCCCGTGCTGCCGGGCAGCACACCGCTGATCTACAAGACCGTTGGTGACGTGGAATTGCAGTTATGGTTGTATCAGCCAGACAACCATCAGGCTGAAACGGATCGGCGGCCTGCCGTGGTTTTCTTTTTCGGTGGCGGATGGAAAGCTGGTACTCCGGCGCAGTTCGAAGCTCACTGTCAGTATCTGGCTTCGCGAGGCATCATTGCCGCGACGGCAGACTATCGAGTCGCCACGCGGCATGGCTGTACAGCGGACGTTTGTGTTGAAGATGCGAAATCCGCTGTGCGGTGGCTGCGACAAAATTCTGCCAAACTGGGCATTGATCCCAAACGCATTTGTGCCGCAGGTGGTTCTGCCGGCGGACACACGGCGTGTTGCACGGCCGTCATCAACGGCTTCGAAGCGGCGAATGAAGATCACTCGGTGTCTTCAAAACCTAACGCCTTGGCGCTGTTTAATCCGGCTGTCCAGCTGGCACCGTTGGAGGGTTTTGAAGTATCTGATGTGCTGGTGCAAAAGTTTCCGGACATCGCCACGCGCACCGGCGTTCCGCCTGCACAGTTGTCTCCCGTGCATCATGTTTCTGGTGATCTACCACCGACAATTATTTTGCATGGCGAAGCCGACGTCACCGTGCCCTTTGCAACCGTGCAGGAATACACGCGATTGGCGACGTTGGCCGGAGGACGTTGTGAGCTCCACGGATTCCCCGGTGCGCCGCATGGTTTCTTTAACGGCCGTCGCGGCAAGACAAAGCAAGAACAGGAACGCTTCAGCCTGTGGCAGCGGCGGACGCTGCGAAAACTGGATGAATTTTTGGCGTCGCTGAATTGGCTGGATTCGCAGCGGCCTGACCGCGTGGTGGACGAAGACAACGTGATTTTGCGTGGCCAGTTGCACAATAGTTTTCTGCGGTTTTCGGAACAGAAGACAGGCCACGTCGCTTTTCTGGGCGGTTCGATCACCGAGATGGCCGGCTATCGACCGCGGATTGCGGCGTGGCTGCAGCAGCGATTTCCTGATACGGATTTTCAGTTCACAGACGCAGGCATTGGTTCCACATGTTCCAACACCGGGGCGTTTCGTTTGCAGCAAGACGTACTGTCGCAGGGACCGGTGGATTTGTTGTTCGTGGAATTCGCCGTCAACGACGACCAAGACGCAGCTCATGCAGCAGCGGCCTGTGTGCAGGGGATGGAAGGCATCATCGCCCACACTCGCCGACACAATCCCAACGCGGACATCATCATGACGCACTTCGTGAATCCGGGCATGTTGCAGACCATCGCCGCGGGCCAAGAAATCTTAAGTGCCAGTCAGCACGAACAAGTGGCTCGACATTATCAGGTGTCGTCGGTGTATCTATCCAAGGCCGTGGCCGCACGGATTGCCGCCGATCGTTTGACGTGGCAAGAATTCGGCGGTACGCATCCCGGTCCCGTCGGAAATCAGCTGGCCACTGATCTGGTCACCACGATTCTGGAGGAAGGCTGGCGTGATTTAAGCAGTGCGTCCGTGAGTACATCTGCGCACGTGATTCCGGAACAACCGCTGCTGGCAACGTCCTTGACCAACGGCGCTCTGGTGCTTCCCGAGACAGTGGATGACCAGTCTGGTTGGCAAAGATCGATTCCTGATTGGAAGCAGATCACGGGCAGCACACGCGATCGATTTCTAAAGCTACCAATGTTGCATTCGACTCAACCAGCAGCGACGATCGATTTCCGCTTTCACGGCACGGCTGTGGGAGCGTACTTGTTGGCGGGGCCGGATGCTGGACGGTTGGACTATCGTGTTGATGATGGAGACTGGCGGACTGTCGAGCTGTATCACCGCTATAGCAAGGGGCTGCACTATCCCCGAACGGTGATGTTCGAGTCCGCATTGCCAGCTGGTGAACATCGCTTAACGTTGCGTGTTTCTGACACTTCGCATGCGGAAAGTCGCGGTACAGCGGCTCGACTCATTGGCTTGACCGTGAACCAAATAATCGATCGTTAGTGTCCATCAGCACGAATTTCAACGCTCCGCACGATACGTGCAGAACGGGTGCAGAACGGAACAGCGGGCAGCGTTGAAACACGTCAACGTGTCTCGGAAGCGAAAAAATGCGGTTTGTTGCCTGTTTTCAAGGGTCTTTTGCCTGTTCGACCATTGACAGACTGCGGCCGTGCCAATATTTTCCGCGCTATAACCGCCCCACCTTCAATTTGAAAAGAACTTATCATGGCGAAAAAAGCAGAAGCGGCTCCGGCCAAGGCGATGACAAAGACCGAAATTTATGCATCACTAGCCGAGGGCACTGGCCTGACAAAAAAAGAAATCGGCAATGTGTTTGATCAGCTCGCCGAACTGCTCGGCAAGAACCTCGGCAAGAAAGGCCCCGGCGTCTTCAACATTCCCAGCTTGATGAAGGTTAAAGTCATCCGCAAGCCAGCTACAAAGGCTCGCCCAGGCATTAACCCCTTCACAAAAGAAGAAGTCATCTTTGCGGCCAAACCAGCTCGCAACGTCGTCAAGATTCTTCCACTGAAGGGTCTGAAAGACATGGTCTAAGCAGACCGGAAGGTGGTGATTGTCTGATCGACGATCTGAACCTTCTTATGTGATCTACAAAGAACGCGTCCGACTGTTTTCGTCGGATGCGTTTTTTTGTGGCTGTTGACGAAAAGCATCAGAAGACCGTGAGCGCCCACCAGTACCATCCGTTGCCGGGGGTCGTCGGTTCTCAGGCTTCGGGCTGGTGCCTGAGTCTGGCGATTCGGCGTTCGAGACGTGTGCGGTCTCGGCGGGCGGCGGTTTGGCGTCGTTCTTCGACTCGATACGTGCGGATGGATTCCGGGTGTGACAGCTGCCAGATGTCCGGACGCAGTGATGCGTAGTCGGTGTGGCCCGACAGCAACTGGTCCAGCACGTCCTTCACGTACGCCCACACGTCCGGATCGTTGCGGTGAGCACTGCTGACAAGGCTCATCAGGTCGGCCGCGCGATAGCCCGCCGCAACGCTGCCGATGAACAGCCAGTTCTTCCGGCCAATCGCCACCTGACGCGTTAACTGTTCGCTCAGATTGTTGTCGATCGGCAACTCGCCGTTGTCCAGTTATTGCACCAGACCGGGCCGACTGATTCCGCAGGTAACCACGTGCCTCGCCGATCTTTTCCGTGTGCGAAATGTCCGTCATCTGAGTTTCAACAACCGCACGTTCGGAACAACGAACGCGAAAGCGTTCACCCACCGCTTCGAACGACACCCGCTCAAAGTCTCCCACGCCAGCTCCGACCCGGTTTGTAGGGCCACGCCCGGCAGCATAGTGGCCACGCCCGGATGCTTTTCCGTTCGTCGCAGCGGGTTCTCGAAGCTTCTGACGCCAAACATAGAACGGAGCCGTCGAAACACCATGCTGCTCACAGAATCGAGCGACCGTCAGTCCCGACAACTCGAACACACGCATCAGCTCGCGCCACCGCTGACGAACGGCGGGATCACGTAAACGCCCCATAAACACCTCCACAAAAAGTCAGGACAAGCGAAACAATGCTCGCCAGACTAAACCACCTGTCAAGAAGGGTGCTGATGGGCGCTGACTGGCGGCACGACGAAATTGCCAGATGTCATGATCGTCACCAAACGGGTCGAGTCGGTTTCCAGCGCCAAATGCGTCAGATCGAACATCAACTGCAATCGTCCGGCAATGTCCGCAAAGTCTTTGTTGTCCTGAGGTGGCTTCGCGGTGACCTCGGGTTTGGGTTTGGTCTCCCATTCCTGTTGACGCAGCAATTGGTGTTCAACATCGCGAACAGAGCTGACGTATTCGTCAAACTTAGCGCGGTCATCGCCGGATAAATTACGCTGCATCGTGTTGGCTTGGTCCAAGACCGTATCCATGATGCTCTGGCCATAACGCAGCTTGCGAACTTGACCGGCGACCTCGTCCTTGGTCCCCGTGAAGAACAGCTTGGCGAACAGTTTGGAAGGACTCGACGCACCGGGAATCGGCACCCGCCCGCGTCCATGACAGACTGTTGTTGCCGTTGGCGCTGATCACCAGCAAGGGAAAACGCGTATCGCGACCGACGTAATCGGCGGCGAATTGGTCCAGCGAGATCGTGTTTTTTAAACTGTTGCCGCCCGGATGCCGGGGCACAAGTCAGAAAACTCTTCTCGGCCGGGTGGCCGCCGTCGACTTCTGGATGAAACACGCCGCTCAGCACCGTCATGTTGTCGCGGTAGCTTTCCAGTCGTTTCAAGTACGGCGATGGTTTCCATTCGCGGCCAGTGCCGTCGGGAACGTAATCGGGAAAGTGCAGCCCCAGCTTATTGCAAATGCAAACCATCCGCCGTGGCGTACCGTCGGGCGAATAACTAGGGGCCGCACCGGTCTCCGACGCCGACGCCGACCGGGGCGCGAGCGATTCCAGAAGCGGAAGACCGAGTGCGATGCCGGTGCCATGAAGGAAGCGTCGTCGATCAAGAAAACTCATTGGGATTCCTGTTGCTTGGATAGTTTGCCATCAAAACTTGGAACGACCGATCGCCAGGTGGAACCGATCCGTAGTTCATCAACGATCCGTGGAGCTGAACCGGCAGAGGACAGAAGGACGAGATCAAGCGACGCGTCGAGGGATAGGCCTCGCGACCCGATGTGCCAAGTCGCTGGTTCGGTCACGTCGAAATTTTCGTCTTCGTCATAAACGCGGAACATGACTTCGTCTTCGCCTTGAGCGCGGCGAATGATTTTTCCGATCCACAGCAACGACTTTCCTTCGGGCAAGACGGCGAGACTACGGAAGTTGGCCGCGTGCGATGATTGGACTTGCGGATGCAATTTTCCGTTGATGGCAAAGCTGAGGCTTTCGCCCCAATAGTCCGACGAAGAACGAAACGTCAAACGCACCGCCTCGCGGCTTTTCGCCTGGCCGTTTGTTGATTTCACTCGTTCGGGTTCAAACGTCATCATGCTGAAGTAAATGATTCCCTATTAATTCATTTCCAGCGGAATGGCCAGCGGACGCAGACGGTGCGTTTGTCCGGCCGGCAATTCCTACATGCCACGCGTGCTGCCTTCGACGGGCCAGCCTTCCGAAAGCTTTTCATGCACAATCCGCATGTCATCCGAGACGTCTTCGGTCCACGGTCGCTGCCGTTCGTCTTCGGAACGAACTCGCCAAGGCCCAGCCCATCCGCGACCCGTGTTGATTGACTCAGGCGCGTAAACGCCTTCGTCATAGTGAAAGCCTTCATACACCGCGGCTTGATCTTGTCGCGATTGCCGAACGGCTCGTCGCACCACGTCTCGGAAACTCAATGCATCCAGTTTGATCGAACGCACCTTGCCCGAGGACACCCACGAGTGAACTGCTTGGCCCGCGAGCAACCGTTTTCCGGCACCGACCTGATGCACGGTTCGGCACTCGACTTTGCCGTCGATGGCATGGACTTCCGAGGACCCGTTACGATCGACGGTCACGGCAAACTCGGTTCCCAAATCAATGACATCACCCAACGGCATGTGGAGTGTGAACCCGTCGGTGTCTTGATCCGCATGAACGACCACTCGGCCTTCCTGCAGCGACGCCGATGAACGCGACTGGAGCGTGACTTGCGTCTTGCCATTGAGCACCATTTCGGCACCGCTCGTCATGCGGATCACAGTGGTTCCGCAATTTTCAATTGCAAAGTCTTGGCCGGCACGGTTCGCCTTCCAGGATGACAGCGCCCGACCAGCGACAATCTTCGGCGAAGATCTATGTCGCGATGGATAATTGTGGCGGCGAAGCGATCGCTCGCTTGGCACCGACTCGAACCAGTGACCAGCCTGTCAGACCGACCAATAGTTCTCTCACTTCGGCCGACGCACGCAGCATATCGCTTAGTTCCGATGCCTCGGCTTCGGAGAGCGCTTCGTCACGCCACCGATCGATCAATTGATCCAAACGATCGTTCATAATGTCACCTCCGTAGGGACGAGTTCTCGCTTCAAACAATCTCGCAAACGGTCACGTGCCCGCGTTAGCGCTACTCGAACCGAGTTAACGGACCAGCCAACCTGTGACGCGATTGTTTCAGGCATCAGCCCCGAGTGATAACGCAAGTCGACCAACTGCCGAGCCCGAGGTGCGAGCTGATCAAGACACCGTTTCAGCGATTCGATATCCGCCTGGATATCCATCGCATCCGAAGGAATTTCGGTGTGAAGCAATTCCACCACGTCGGCATCCAGCAACCTCTTTTCGCGGCCCTGTTTGCGTTGCAACTGCAGCGTTTCGTATCTCGCGATCGTGCATGCCCAAGCCAGAAAGTTAGTCCCCGCCGTCCACGTTTCCGCGTTGCGACTGATGACCAGAAAAACTTCTTGCACCACAGCCTGGTCATTCGCCAGGCTGGGTTCGATCGAAAGGACGTAGGCCAACAGCACGTTTTGGTGACGAACAACCGCCTGCTGGACCGCCAACCGATGCTGGTCGGCTGCGGGAATCGAATCGTCTGATGTGTCGGAATGCTCATTCATACACAGAGGACTGCATGCGGACGCCCTAAATTAGCAGGGGAAATTTGCACCAAAGCGTTTTTTTAGTGAAGCGATCAGAATAGAGGGCAAAAAGTACGTAGACTCTTTCCGATATTCGAGTCCTGAAACTTTTTGCTTGCTCGAAGCAAATTGTCTGGTCGACCCCTGAGTAGCCAACAAGTTACTGCTTTCTGGAGATGAAATGATGAAACACACCCTCCCATTCCTCACCCTCCTGCTGCTCACTTCCGTCGCCGCGCAGTCCGCCGCCGATCAACCAGCGCCGCAGCGACCCAACGTTTTGGTCATCGTCACCGACGATCAGGGTTATGGCGAGTTGTCCTGCCACGGCAATCCTGTGCTGACAACGCCGAATCTTGATCGGTTGTATGACGAGAGCATCCGCTTCACCGATTTCCACGTCGCGCCGATGTGTACGCCCACACGCGGACAACTGATGACCGGAGTGGATGCGCTTCGCAACGGCGCGATGAACGTCAGCAGCGGCCGCACTCTGCTGCGCCGTGCGTTTCCCACCATGGGCAATCTGTTTGCCGCTTCGGGCTGGCAAACCGGGATCTTCGGCAAATGGCATTTGGGCGACACCTACCCCTACCGGCCGCAGGACCGCGGGTTTCATGAAAGCGTGTGGTTCCCTTCCTCGCACATTGGCTCCGTCCCGGATACGTGGGAAAACGACTACTTCGACGATACCTACATTCACAACGGCCGCCCGCAAACTTACACCGGTTACACGACCGCGTGCTGTTCCGCGAAGCGATGACGTGGATGCAGGGCGAAGCCGACGCAGCGCGGCCGTTCTTCTGTTACTTGGCGACCGCTGCGGCCCATCAACCCCACTATGTGCCAGACCGGTTCCTCGGGCCGGTGCGCGCGGCGATGGACGTGGCCCGCGCCGAACTCCCCCCGCTGGAGCCAAAAGAGGAAGAGCAACTCGTTCGCTTTCTGGCCATGTGCGCGAACATCGACGAGAACATGGGCTCGCTGGATCGCTTCCTGACCGAACGCGGATTGCGTGACAACACGGTGGTGATTTTCATGACCGACAATGGCAGCACGTTTGGGCCGAAATACTTCAATGCCAACATGCAAGGGGGCAAGACGACGCTGTGGGAGGGTGGACACCGTGTGCCCTTTTTTGTTCGCTGGCCGGGCGGGGCGCTGCGGCCAACCGGCGATGTCAATGGCTTGACGGAGGTGCAGGATATCTTGCCGACGCTGGTCGATTTGCTTGGTTTGAAAATTCTCGCCGAGACCCGTTTTGATGGGATGAGTTTGGCGGGTGTGCTGCGTGGTGAGACAGAAGTACCGGAAGATCGGATGCTGATGATCAACTACAGCCGGATGCCGTTCAAAACGGTCCAGACCACCGCAATGAATCCGGCAGTTCCGCGCCGCGATGGGGCGGCGGTCCTTTGGAAACGCTGGCGTCTGCTCCAGGACAAAGAACTTTACAACCTCGATGAGGATCCCTTGCAGGAGCAAAATATCATCGACGGTTATCCCGATGTCGTGGCGGCAATGCGTTCGCATTTGGACGACTGGTGGGACGGTGTCAAACAACATGCGAACGATTTTCAGCCTTCGGTCGTCGGGGCGGATGCGGAGAATCCGGTCACACTGACCGCCTGCGAATGGGCGGACGTTTTCATCGATCAACAGGCGCAGGTCCGCCGTGGCGATCGAAAGAACGGCCTGTGGCACATCGAAGTCGCGGCACCCGGCGATTACACATTTACCCTCAGTCGATGGCCGGCCGAGTCGGGGCTATCGTTGCGGGAAGGCGTCGAGGCAACCCGCGTGACGGACGGGGTGCTGACCAGCGGCCCAGCGTGGCCGATTGCCTCGGCGCGCATCCGCGTGGGCAAGATCGAGCAACGTGCCAAGGTGGATCCGGAATCCCGCTCGGTCCGGTTCGCACTGACATTGCCCGCTGGCCGGACGACGTTGCAAACTTGGTTCGCTGACGAGGACGGCCAGACTCCATGCGGTGCATATTTCGTCCAGGTCGAGCGGCTAAGCGACATCGAAACAATAACTGGCGTAGTGGATCTTGTTAAAGATCCCTCCAGCACCGGATCTGTAACAAGATCCACTACGGTAGGTCCGTCACTTATTAACTCCACAGCCCTGAAGGCAGAATTTGCCGAATTTTCCTGAGCGAGTATAATCTCTGGAATGGAAACGGATGAGTTGAATCTTCAAGGAGGACGTCATGGTCGATTTACCAGATGGACGAAGTTGGTCTGCAG
>JBDNHJ010000298.1:0-50509 GCA_041688835.1 Fuerstiella sp. | reverse complement strand
TCAAGAGTTTCCCGGTGCAGGAAGATGAGCATTTTTACGTTGTTTGCCGATAGGTCGAACGGAATGCCGTGTCAGCCAACGTCGTCAAGAAAGCTCAGGACTACCGCTGGGGCAGCCTTTACAACTGGCTGGGCGGTGACACAGCGATCGAATTGGCACGTGGCCGCTGCGCCGGCTGCCCTCCTGGGCGAACCGCGTGAATCAGACCATGACCAACAAAGAGCAGGAAGTATTCACGAGAAGTATCAATCGCGGTGTCCCCTTTGGCAGCCAACAATGGACAACAGCCACTGTCAAACGACTGGGGCTGGAGTCGACAATTCGAGCGAGAAGACGAACAAGACGCCTGCAGGAGCCAAACGTCAGTCGATCATCACCAGCGTGCTTCGTACTCTGAGCAAACAGCTCAGTGCGTTTACTCTGGCGAGCGTGATTGCTGAAATTCGTCAGTGGGCAGACACGGGGCGCGGTCGCTTTCAGACCCAAGCCGATGCGGCGGGGCTGAGTCGTCCTCCACCGATTCCCGGTCAGTCCTCGCTTCTGGATCGACTCATTATCAATGTCGATCTGCCGCAACCCGCATAGCAGCACGGAGCCACCTTCCCTCGCTCGCTCTACGACCCCAGCGACAAAATCCGCAAACGCCTACCTCGGTCGCAAACGACGAATAGATTCACCATGCGCACAGAATGGACAGCTACAGCCGATTGCACATTCCGCTCCGTTCCGCATCACGACGGTTCACGCCACTGCGAATTCGACGGACAAACGTATTCGCTGACCACCTCTGAACGTGGTAAGGTGTTCGATCGCGATGAGACCGCTGACCCAAACGAATTGCTGTTCTGGCTTGTCCGCGAACTGACACGCGAAATGGCGTCCGACTCCGAACTGACGAATCGTCCTGCTGGCTTCACGGGCGACACGCGGATCGCAATGTTTGACCGACATGTTGAATTGCCCGGTCGGGCCGACGATACTTGGGCGGTGCGGCAACGCCAGTACTACAAACAAACTTTGTCGACGCACCCATCGGATTGCGAACAACCATTGAGAGTTTGACTTCGCGTCGTTGGTAGTTGTGCGGTGGATTGTGGATAAAGCGTTGTTGGTCGGTAGATGTTGTGGGCACCTTTGTCGTGCTACGGCCATGGGGACAAACCATTCTGAAAGACGACTCGCGTCGTCCGATCGGCGATGCGCGCGTGCAGGTCGGCGGACTTCGCTGCCTGCGATCGCCACACGTCCGCCTTGGCCATCCACCACGCATTGCACTTCATCCGCTCAGGACGGTTTGTCAGGAGCTATTACTCGGCCTAGTCGGGCGGAATCAGCCTGATCGCTTTCAGATCGATGAGCGCTGTGGTGGGGGTTTCGCTGGCGGTGACGGTTAGTTGGCGGCGGCCTTTGCCGAGGTCGATTTTTCCGGCGGTCCAGATTTTGTAGTCGTCCCACGTGCCGCTACCGGGAACTCGGACGCTGAGCAGGCGGTTGCCCGTTGATAGTTTGAGTTGGTTGCCGGCTGTTGAACTTTCGCAGGCGTAGTCGAATTCAACCGTCCACATTCCGCCGTTGGGAACGTCGATGGACCACACCGCGTAGTCATCGGTGGATGACCACCAGCCGAGGTTTTGGTGCTTCGCTTCAAACACCAAGTGAGGCCCGTAGATTTGTGCGGCTGTGGCGGGAAGTGTGATTGTGCCGTCGCTATCGCGCGAGACGACTCGCGGTGCATTGCCTTCAAACGTCTTCCACTTTGTGCCTGACGCTTGCACAAACGCCATCACGTCGGCCAGTTGTTGCGGCGACAGATCTTTTTCGATTCCTTCGGGCATGAGTGATCGATTGCTGCAGATCAGTTCTTCCAGATCGGTTCGAGCCAGAAGATTTTGTTTTCCGTCCGTCCCAAGCAGCGTCACGCTGTTGCCGGTTTCATTCAGCAGCATGCCACTGAACGTTTTCCCATCCACTGTCAGGGCGGTGTAGCTCAGGAATTTGGTTTCGACCGCTTTGTTCGGATCCAGAATCGCCGTTAGCAAT
Source organism: Fuerstiella sp. (assembly GCA_041688835.1). GTDB lineage: Bacteria > Planctomycetota > Planctomycetia > Planctomycetales > Planctomycetaceae > Fuerstiella. Next base: position 48,469 of record JBDNHJ010000298.1, on the reverse strand, counting down.
GCGTCGGTGGAACGATCTTTGAGTGCCGCTAGATCGGCTCCGATTTGCAGGCCGATGTTCTTTAGCCGATGACACGCAGAGCAACTTTTCGTGAAGACCGCCTGACCGTTCACAGGATCGAATTTCAGATCCTGAATTTCAGATTTCAGTCGTGTGACAAGTTCTGTTCGAGCGGACGGAGTCGTCTTTCCGAACACCCGCTGAGCCAGGTTGGTGACATCAACCGACGTGTGACTGAGTAATCGTTCTCGGATCGTCGCGTCCACATCAGCGCTGCTGAGTGACCGTGTTGCGATGGCATCCAGCAGTCGTCTGCAGCCTTCTGGCGTCTGAAATTCATGCTGCAGGATACGTTCTCGAACGATTGGTGTTAGCGTGTCCCAGAGTTCATAGAGTTGATTAGATTTTTCCGGAGTTGCCCCGAGTATCGCCGTGACGGCTTCCCGTTGTAACTCGCTGTTTGTCGCGGGCGTTAACATTTCTACCAACAAACGCACGGACGCATCCGGCATGCCCCCCGTGATCTGCACCAACTGGAGAGCAGCGATGCGAACGTCGCTGGCGTGATTGGCGTCGTTGGCGGTGGCCAGCGCGAGCTGCTGTGTCGACTGTAGTGCGGCGGAGATTGACACGTCTTCCTGCAGCAACTGCCGTCCGCCTGCAGTTTGTTTGAGACTGGTGAGTGTCGCGGCGACCGACCTCCAACGTGTGGCCGTTAAGTCATCTGTGACGTCAGATGACTCCGGCGAAATTCGCTGTAGCATTTGCAACACGGGAGCTCGCACGATGTCCAGTTTCTGCATCCCGGCGGCCTGGACAAGCATCGATCCGATTAGATCCGCTGGAGCATCTTCGTTGGCGATGAGGTTCTGGAAAACCGGACCGACGTTGTGGGAATTCAATGACGTCATCGCAGCGGTGATGATATCTGACGAACCTGAATTCTGCTGCATCAGTTGAGCCATCGCAGACGCCGCCTCCGGTTGATCGGACGTCAACAGCATGAGCGCCAGTTGCTGGTGGACGGCTGGCGATTCATCGTCGACCATGTCCCAGACTGATTCTGGATAAGGAGATTGCAGGTATCGCAATGCTGCGCGGCGGACTTCGGCATCGCTGTCGTGCAGTACGGCATGAATCAACGGCTGCTCGAGCCCCGTCAGTCCACCGTGCAGCTGTACGACCGAGTGCAGCGCCTGAACTCGCACCGCCGCCGATGAGTGATCCTGCGCCAATTCAGTCAACGCTTTCACCGCGTCGGCTTGAGGGTGCCGCAACAACAACCGTTGAGCCGTGTCTCGCCACCAACCGCTGGGACTGGACATGCGTGCGATGAGCTTGTCCGGTGGCAGTAACCCGGTAGCGGTGTCATCGATCCATGCACGAGGATCCGCAGCGCGACGGCTACGATCCGTGGCTTCTGATCGCTTTACTTCTGTACGCTGCGGCTCCGTCGGCGGTTCAGACAGTGTTTGCGATCTGCCCCTTGCCGACGCCACCGCCTGCCGGGGCGTCCCGGTGATGCGGTAGATGCGCCCGCGATCTTCGCCGGCTCGCAGATTCAGCTTGCGTTGATACTCCGCAGGAATCCATTCCGGATGTTCGATCACCTGCCGGTACATATCGGCGACGTAGATCGCTCCATCGGGTCCGGTGCGGACCATGACTGGTCGAGTCCAGTTGTCGCTGCTGGCGAAAAATTCGGAATTCTGTTCGTCGTCGGCTCGTCGGCCTTTGAACGTAACGCCGTCGCGCTCTAGAACCAGTCGCGATACTAGGTTATGGACCGGTTCGCAGGTGAACGCGTTACCGTAAAATTGTTCGCCCAACAGTGTGTCGCGATAGATGGCGGTACTGCAGGCGGAAGTGAATCGATTGGCCGATCCGAAGTCGTTGTAGCGTGCCAGCGTTTGACTGGTGGGGAATACGGGAGCGGCTCCGGGAATTTCAGCCACCTGAGCGATCGTACGGGCACCCACCACGTGAGGATTGCGGCTCAGGAATTTGTCTTCCAACACGTAGTGCCAGATCGGATTGGAATTGTTGTTGCCAAACCAATTGCCGAAGTCATCTCGGTTGCGACCGAACTGACTGCGTCCGCTGAGTGTTTCGATCAGCCCCAATGTCGGCTGAATACGGAGGTCTCGCCCACTGATATTGACCGATGGACGTTCGGAAACATCAATGCCGTCCGCCACCGCCGCCAACACGTTGATCGTGCCGCCGCTGTCACCGTTCGCCAAATACAACCATCCATCGAGCCCCCACCGCAAACCATTGACGCGATGCTGCTGATTGCCTTCGGTGAATCCCGTATACAGCACCGTCCGAATGTCCGCTCGAAAATCACCATCGGTGTCTTCTGCATAAATAACGTCCGGAGCCGCCGTGATGATCCAGCCGTCACGCCACGGATGAAGCCCCGTCGGCAAGTTCAACCCGTCCAAAAACGTCACGGCTTCGTCGTACCGACCATCCTGATCGGTGTCCGTCAAAACCCGAATACGCCCATCACCGTCCACCCTGTTACTGTTCGGCTCCCTCGGCGATTCCAACGCACCACGCGCCATCCCATCTTTCAACGCCATCGCCTGCCGGGGCGTCCCGGCCCCGGCAGGGTAGCCCGTCATTTCGGCGACCCAGAGGCGACCGTGGGTGTCCCAGTCGAAGGCGACTGGGTCGGTGATCAGTGGTTCGGCGGCGACGAGTTCGACTGTCAGACCGGGTCGAACACGGATGGCCGCCAAACTCTCGTCCGGTGACTTCGGCCTAGGAAACTTCGCCTGCAAGTCTTCGGAATAGAATTCGTGAGGCAGAAGTTTCTGCACCGTGTCGCAAATTAGGTCTTCGACTTCTGGTGACAGGCGAGTCGGTCGGTCGTAATAGATCATCGACTGATCGGCCTCGTACCCGCCTTCTCGCAGAATTCGTTTGGACGGGATGTAGCACGGAACATCGTTACTGTAGGCATTGATCCATAGTCGATCGCTGTCCAGCATCGTGTTCAACCGCAGTGAATAATCGACGACGACTTCCCCGCCTAAAAACACCATGGCCAGGTCGTCGCCGAAACACCACGTCTGCACGGGATAGTTCGGGACGGTCGTGGGAATCTCGATGCCGTCGTCCAGCATCTGCAGATACTTCTTTCCGTGGACGCCGGCATGAGCCGACAGCTTTGCCGCCGCTTCCCAGTGTTCGCGGGTTGGCAGTGGCCCCAAGGGAAGATCGATTTTGCTGAGCTGACATTTCAGGTTCGACGAGATGCGTTTGATTTTTAATGAATCACCATCGGCCGCTTTCAGCACCATATTGACCGCGTCGGCGAACGATCGACCGTGCTTCATCGCCAGTTCGTGTGTGCCGCGCGGTGAGGGATTAGCATCGGCTCCGCATCCAATCGCGACCAACGCCACGGCTCCGGGATGATCGGCTTCCAGCATATCGGCCGCCAGTCCCGGCCAATCGCCGCTGATTTCATTAAACTCGCCCGTTTCCGTGGTGGCATGACAGGCGTAGTTGGCGAGCACGGCGATTAACTGACCGTCGAGATCATGAGCGGCAAGGACCGGCAACGCTCGATCGATCGGAGCGTCCGGTGCTTCGCCGAATCCCTGCCACTGCCCCGCCTTCAGGGCTCGACGATTGACGGCGAAGTCGGCTGTTGTCGTTCCCCGCGACAGGTGTCCGGGGCGTTGCGATTCAATCGCCGCGCCGACAACTTCCACCAACTGGCCAATCAAGTGTTGTTCGTAGTTTGCCAAATGGTCGGCATGCGGCGCGGGAACATCCACAAGACCATTCGGCGCGAAGCCTCGCAACCACGGTGCGGAATGCGTATGCGTCGAACTGATGGCGAAGCGTTCGCGGAGCAGGCCATGCTTGCTGGCAAGCTGATCAAAGACGGCTGCGGTGACATTCGCCGGAACTCCGCAGTTGTCGACCGTCAGCAACACGCTGAGGGGAACCACCGCTTCGGCGTTTTGTGGGGAGGTCGGAACAGGGGACTGCTGAGCACCGATCACCAGCGCACGAGCATGAATGCGGGCAGCCACTTCGGTGGCTTCCAGTCGACGGTTTCCGTAGCCGCTGAGTCGTACGGGGTCGTCCGGTGTGATGTCAACAATGGCGGCCCCGATGGCGACGGGCTTCATCGGTCGGTGCATCGCCACAGCGTCGGCGAAAGAAACTCGCATTGTGAAGTCCGGCAGGTGACTGGTGTCTTCATTTTGCCAGCAAAGATGACGATCACGCACGAAGAATCCATTGTGGCTGCCGTCTGCGCGTTCCAGAGGCGGAAGCTGGTCAAGTTCACCGGCGATGAGCTGACTGCGTAGCTCAGGCGGAACACTCTGCAACATCTTCACGGGGGAGTCTGGTTCCATCGGCCGCAATTTCGCGTACTCAGCCGCCGATGCTTCGTGAATCGGTTTGCCGCTGGTCAACGCATCGTTCAGTCGTTTGGCGGCTTCTCGAAACGTCAGAAACTTCACCTTGGCTCCGTGTTTTTCAACCGCGTGATCAATCAGCGACACCACGTTCTGAGCGCTGATCCAGCCGTGGGGATGAAAAACCAAATTGAACACGCCCTGCTTGTGAACTGTGATATCCAGCGCGGCCTTCCAGTCGGCAACGGTAATGGGATTGTCGACGCCGTGCAGATGTTGAGCCGACCAGTCGCTGGGAGCGACACACGGAAACTGCCAGCAACTGTTGTTGATCACGTACGGATACGGATAGTTCTTGATGCAGTTGGCAAAGTTGTCGTGCGTCAGTCCCTTGTAGCTGTTGTTTCGTGGCAGGTACTTCCAGAAGCGTTCGTTGCCGTCTTCGTCGAGTATCAAATCTCGGGGAATGGATTCGTCGTCTGACGTGAAAAAGTTAAAGACGGAAGAATCGATCTGCAGTGAATTTCCTTCGGGCGTCGCGCGATTGAAGATTTCTGAATAGAATCGGGGGCTGACCGTATTCAGCGAATCACAGCACGGCGTGCGGAAGGCCACTGGTTTGCTGTTGGGGATTTCTGCCAGCAGATCGATGCAGCGATCGTAGGTTGATTTCGCTTTGGCAAAGTCACCGCCCTGCAGCAACGGGCACGGATGATCGGCGGTGTGGCACTCAATACTCAGCCCTTCGTCCAGCCAGCTTTGCAGTTGCGGATCATCTGGCTTGACGCTGTTGGTCATGATGCTGACCGGAGCTCGACCGTCGATTTGCTTGAGTCGTGTGAGAATTGGCCGCAGATAAGCTTCGTACTTGGCGGTGTCGCGCAGGTCGTCGATCGCCAGCACCACCACGCATTCGACACCCTCGTCACCGACCCATTGCGGCGTGGTCAGTTTGGGAGTGTCTTGGTGTGGATACCACGGATGACAGTCGTCCAGCCACGCGAAGCCGTTCGGGTCACCGGCGGACGCACCGCAGCAAACGAATATCAAGGCCGCGAATGCGAAAACAGTAGCAAGTCGTTGTCGAAGCATAGTCGAATTCTCCAAGGCACGGGACGTTGCCGTGCTGCTACGATTGTCCACTCTTCCCTTTTTAGGTCATCGGGGGAGAGCTGGTGACTCTGGCACCGAAGTTGGCCAAGTCGGCACATTCTGCCGTAAAGTTGTTCTGCTGTGAAGCCGCGCGTTCTGGGCAGAAAATTCGGGTTCGGCAGTTTGTCCGCTTCGTACGCATCCTATCCATCGCAACAGCAATGATTCTTGTACCACTTCCCAACGCTCGAACGCGGAACGTCGATACAGACACCGTAGCGATACAAGTGGACACGGATGCAACACGGCACTGTGTCCGACTCAAACACTCTGCAGGCCATTTGCATTCCACTCGGTGCAGAACTTTGCAGAGCAATGACGGAGCGTTTTCGAACGCCAGTTTGATTCGCCCTGCGGGCCTCCCGCACAAGGAACAGAACCATGAAAAAGCAAACCCTGCTTCAGGAATGCCTGCTGACTGCAGCGGCAATCGCAGTTCCCAGTCTGTGCTTGGCCGCCGACCACGCGCCACTCCAACCGGTGAACGTCGTGTCGTCACTGAAAGCCGTGCCCGACACGGCCCCCCAAACCGCCATCCAGCTGGCGCAGTTTCAGTCGCAAACTGGTGAAGGTATGCTGTCTGCACCGCAAACAGGAATCCAGACTCGAACCATCACTCTGGTGCAGCACGACACCTCTGCAGGCAATCCCGATGAACCGAAAAAGCCGGGATTCCTCCGTCGGCTGTTCGGAAAACGTTCTGGCGGTGAAGACGATTCATCAAACGTGACGCAAGTGTCGCCTGGACAACCCGGTACGCCAATTCCGAAGCCACCGCCCATCGACTTCACGATGCCTGGGCAAACCCCGAAGTCGTCCAGTGGAGTCCCCTCGCGAACGGCAAGCTTTCACAGCAGCAGCCTGCCGACATACCAAGCAGCCCACTCAAAAGACAGCACGCTACAGTCCGTCCCTGTCGAGCAATCGGACAGTCAGGGAACGTCGCGGTCGCCCCAACATTCACCAGCTCGGACGCCTGCTTCGCGCGACGGCTTTGTGAGCCCGTTTGTGGAGGAGTCACCGCAGGCGACAGACGCTTTGCTCGATCTGGATTCTTTGATTCAGGATCATCAGCCGGTCGCAACAGGCCGTCGAAACGTGGCCGATTCCATCTCGGAAACGGCTGAGCAACTGATGCCGGAAGCAAACGAGACCATGCGCGTCATCGCGGCCAAGAAAAATCCACAACCGGAAACTGCAGAACAGCAGCGGGCCTTCACAGGCATCGAATTGCCTTCGGACGACGAAGTCCGTGGACTGCAGGCGACCGCACCAAAGAAGCCACTCTCCAAAGCTGCGGTATCGGTTGAAACACAAGCAGAATCGATTGTCCAAGTACCGTTGATGGAAGAACCAGCCACGCCATTGCCGACTGTCGCTGCAAATCGCCTTCGGGAAGAATTTCAGCTGCCCGTGTCTGAAGAAACATTCATAAAACCGGCTTTGATTGACCCTGTTGAACGCAAGCCAACGGCAGAGGCAGCCGCGTTCCGTCCAGCTGAAACTCGAAGCCAAGAACCGGTGGCACCGTCATTCGTGGAAGAGCCTGGAGACATGACGCCCGCCCAAAGCGTAGCGGACAGCCACGCTCGGCGAGAACAACAACGCTACCGTATCATGTCACGGACTGGCAAAGCGGGTTTCAAAGGCTTCTGCCCGGTTGCCCTGCGAGATGATCAAGATTTACTGGATAGTCGGGAACAGTTCAAAGCGCGGTTTGGTTTGCAAACCTACTACTTCAGCTCAACCGAAGCAAAGTTGGCGTTCGAATCAGATCCTGTTCGCTACGCTCCCGCTGGCGGTGGCAATGATGTCGTCTTGCTGGTCAACACCGGAGAAGGCACGCCAGGCAGCCTCGACTTCTGCCTGTGGTATCGTGATCGTCTGTACATGTTCCGTTCGCGAGAAACTCAGGCAATGTTCTCAAAAGATCCGCGACGCTATGCAGACCAGTATTGAGATGTCTGAAATTGCCGTTTGAACAAAAATCGAGACAGAAAACATCGCCGAACAACCCACTGATCGTGCTGACGAAACTGTGAACTGCTGCAGAATGTGCCGAAGCGAATTCAAAATTCATTGATTACAGTGAAATTGTTGCTCAGTTTCCTGTTTTCCTTCAAGCTCGGCGTCAGATTTAGAAGTTTTGATCGAAAACCATGTTGACATAAAAAGTGGATTCCAATTATCACTCGGTCTCTCAAGCCGAACTCAATTCTGAGTTCAACGAAACCTCTCTTATTCCCCATCTCTTCCCATCCGGGAAATCCGAACACGATGACTCTCAACCAGAGAGTCGGCACTCTGCAAAATTCAACTCTCGAATCATGTCAGTGCAATCGCGTTCAACCAATCTCTCAATCCTGCCTCTCTCCCTTTCGACCTGCTCACAGTTGAGGACATCATGAACGAGTACCCCTCTGGCGCTCATCATGAGCCGCAAATTCTGCGATTCCCCAGTGGTCAACAGCAAGCTGCTCAGACCCTGGCTCCTGAATTCAAAGCTCAGACACCCGTTGAACCGACGCCCGTCACACAGTCGGTCTTGGTTTTTTCGCCAAGACCCGGTGCACGACAATTGCTGGCTGACGATGTCCGTAAACGCGGCATGACCGTTTGCGAAACAGACAGTCCGGACGCCATGCTGTTTCACCTGTCTCGTCAGGAATTCCAGATCTGCATCATTGATGATGCCGATCAGGTTTCACGACTGCAGGAAGTGAATGCTGCCATTCGCAGCCATTCCAAAGCCGCCCAAATCCTGTGCATTGTTTCTGAAGACTCACGCTGGGGTCGCGAAACACTCCCCACGTTCGAATGCGAAGTCATCGAACGACCATTCTCAGCCACGCGATTCGGAGCCGCCCTGCAAACGGCGATTCAGAAGAGCCAGCTGATTCTGGAGAATGAAAATCTGAAACGACAGTTGCTCAATCGCAACCTGATGGACTTGGTCGGCAGCACGCCAGCCATGCAGGCCTTGCGTGAAAGTATTCGAATTGCTGCAGACGACGACCGAACCGTTTTGGTTCGCGGCGAAGCCGGCAGTGGAACAACGCTGATTGCGGAAGGCCTGCATCGCTGCAGCCGTCGAGCGGAACAGCCGTTTCTGCGAATCGACTGCAGTCTGCATTCCGTCGAAACACTTGAACACCAGCTGTTCGGGGACGAAGGCGAAAATGAAGGCGGCTTCCCGGGCTACCTGAAAATGGCTGAAGGCGGTTCGATTCTGCTGGACAACGTCGAAACCGTGGCTCTGCCATTTCAAAAGCGACTTTCGCAATTGCTAGAACGACGAGCAACTTCCATTCTGAATGGCAGTCTCGATTCGCCGAACATTCGGTTTATCGCGGCCACTCATTCAGACCTAAACCGACTGGCCATGGAAGGCCGGTTTCGTGATGACCTGCTGCAACACCTCAGCGGCATTACATTACAGTCACCTCCACTGCGAGTGCGACACAACGATATCCCTTTGCTGGTGGAACATTTCATCAGCGAAATTTCGCTCAAGGAAGGGCGACCTCCTCGAGAAGTCGGCAGGGATGCCATTCAGCTTCTCGAGGGCCATTCATGGCCGGGTAATGTCCGCGAATTGCAGAACATTATCGAACGAGCCTGCACGATCGAAGTCAGCGGTTCGATTTCCGCCGATATCGTGCGGCCTTGGCTGCAAAATGATATTGCAGAAGACGCCAACGTCGAATCTGTGGGCATGACGCTGCGAGAAATGGAACGCAAGCTGATCGAATCCACGTTCGCTCGCTGCAACGGAAACCGCGAACGAACAGCTCAGATCCTGAAGATTGGCTTGCGAACACTGTCCGGCAAACTCAGAGAATACGGCTACCCACCGCGTGGCGGCCCCGGTTCAAACCTGAAAATTCACGCACCGTCGGTTGAGCAGCGTCGAGCCGCTTAATCAGTGGTCAGGAAATCAAAGGGCGAGTCCTCCATTGGGGACTCGCCCTTCCTGCATTTGTACTCGATTGACTATAAGCGTTCCATGTTTCGAGCCTTCGCCAGTTCAATCAAGCAATTTGTCACAGCCACAGTGCTGTTGCTGTTGGTGATGGTGGCGTTGGAAATTGCCCTGCAGCTGAAGTCGCCGTTGCCATCAGCAACCGTGTCGACTCGCGTCGCCCCGACCATGCAATCGCTGCTGGCTCCATCCTCAACCACGCACCACGAAATGCTGCGGCTGAGTGAATGGAACACGACGCCTGAAATTAGCGTCAAAACAAATTCCCTTGGACTACGTGGCCCAGAACCATCACGGCCCAAGCCTGCAGGTCTGTTGCGGATTGTTTTGCTGGGCGACGAAACGATTCTGGGGCCGCAACTGGAAGCACAGCACACGGTAGCAGCGCGACTGCAACAGTTTTTGTCAGGCATCGGTGTCGATGTTGAAGTGATCAATGCGGGAGTGCCGGGATATTGTCCACTGCTGTCGGGGCTGCAGTTTCAGCATGAGCTGCAAGCACTGGAACCAGATTTGGTGATCCTGCACTTCGATATGAATGACGTGGCGGACGATGCCGTCTATCGGCGGTCTTTAAAGCAAGCTGGAGAACAGCAAATCTGTGTGAATCGCTTGGTCACCGCAAATCAACGAGCACCCGCTCCCGCGACTCGGTTGCTAAGAGGCTCGGCATTGTTGCGATTGATGCAGGCTGAGACCGGTTTTTCAGCCCAAGGAGCCGGCGCGTTTGGAATGGCCGACGTCAACGAACGCTACACTTGGACGACCGCCGCCAGAACAGACCGGCGATTGCAAATTCAGCACGCCTTGACGCCGATTGATGCAATCGCGAACGGGACACAGCAGAAAGGTGGCCGATTTCTTGTCGCGAGCGCGCCAACTCCGTGGCAAGTGGCTGCTTCGCAAGACTTCCCGGAACTGGCGAAGAAGATCTCGACCAACGCTGACTGGCCGCTGGTTGAGGATTTTCCATTCCAAATCCTCGACGCTGCCTGCGAACGGTCAGCCATTCCGTTCTGTGACGCCACGGCTGGCTTTCGTTCGTTCAGTCAACCGGAAAAGCTGTTCATGAAAGATTCCACCGACCTATCGGCCTACGGTTCTGCACTTTACGCTCGCGAAATTGCGTCTATGCTTCTGCGAGACGCAAACTTTGCAGGGCTGTTTTCACCGCGATCGAATGTCACCACCATCCAGCCCCCATTGAACTAGCCGAGATTCAGTGAGCCGACATTCTCACTCATTTCAACTTCACGCCTTTTTAGCGATCAATCATTATGCACGCCTACGAATCTGCCCGGCAGTACTTTGAAAATGCCGCATCGGTCATGGACCTGTCCGCCAACATGAAGAAACTGTTGCTGACACCTGAGCGAGAAGTCAAAGTTCAGGTCGCGATGAAAACCGACAACGGAGAAATCGCCACATTTGTGGGATACCGAATTCAGCACAACAGTGCGCGCGGCCCGATGAAGGGCGGGCTACGCTATCATCCCGAAGTCAACGGCGAAGAAGTGCTGGCGTTGGCATCATTGATGACATGGAAAACCGCCGTGGTCGACATTCCGTACGGCGGTGCCAAGGGGGGAATCACCGTTTCTCCCAAAGCGTTGAGTTCGAATGAACTGGAGCTATTGACACGAAAATTCATCGACGAACTGCAGGACGTCATTGGCCCGGATAAAGATATTCCCGCACCAGACATGGGCACAAATGCGCAGGTGATGGCGTGGATTATGAACCAGTATGAAAAGTACCACGGCTTCAATCCCGCCTGCGTGACCGGCAAGCCATTGGAATTACACGGCGCAGATGGTCGTGAAGAAGCCACGGGCCGCGGCGTTGGACTGCTGACCGAAGCCATTCTGGAAAAACTCAAACGACCGGTCACAGATGCCACCATTGCCATTCAGGGCTTTGGCAACGTCGGTTCTTTTGCGGCAGATTATCTTCAGAGATGCGGTGGAAAAGTGGTCGCGATTTCCGACATCAGCGGCGCGAAGGTCAATTCGAACGGAATCGATGTGCAAGCGGCACTGGCGTTCACTCGCGCCAACGGTTCACTGGATGGATTTCAGTCGGAACAGCAACTGTCGAACGCAGAACTCTTGGCGTTGGACGTTGATGTTCTGATACCAGCGGCGTTAGGTGGTGTGCTGACCAAAGAGAACGCTGGCGATGTGCGGGCGAAACTCGTGATCGAAGCAGCGAATGGCCCGGTTGACCCGGATGCCGACGCGATTCTGCAAAAACGTGACATTGTCGTCTTGCCCGACATTCTTGCGAATGCGGGCGGCGTCACAGTGAGTTACTTCGAATGGGTCCAGAACCAGCAGTACTTCAAGTGGGATCTGGATCGGACGCGAGCGGAACTGGCGAAAACGTTGCTGGCCAGCTTTGAGAAGATGTGGGATCTGGCTACGGAAAAACGAATCCCGCTGCGGACGGCCGCCTACCTGATGGGCATCGGTCGAGTTGGGCGAGCGACCGTGCTGGCTGGAATCTAAACATCGCGATCAATCTTAAACCATTTCAAAAGTGAACCATGCACAGTCAGCAACTTACAACTCTGCAAATTTTCAACGGACTGTCCGATGAAGACGCAGCACTCATCTGCAGTTGTCTGCAGACGTCAGAATTCAAGACGGGTGATTCCATTCTGAACGAAGGCGAATCCGTTCAGGTGTTATGGATCATTCTGCAAGGGAACTGCGTGGTCAGCCGATCCTGCAGTGCAACGAATGAACGGATTCTGGCACTGCTGTCGGATGGTGATATGTTTGGCGAAATGTCTTTTGTGCGAACGGCCCCCCATTCGGCTTCCATCAAAGCGGTGTCCGACGTCAAAGCCTGCTGCTATCGGCGTGAGGACTTTCAGGTATTGCTTGAAAAACGCCCGGAAGCCGCCTGTCGCATCGTGGCAAACATTGCCGCCGTGCTGGCCGAACGGTTGCGGCGCATGGACACATGGGTTTGCGACTTGGTCGACAGTCCTCAGGGCGATGAGCATCGCAACGAGTGGGAAAACTTTCGTTCTGCCGTCTACACAAACTGGACGTTCTGAACCGAATCAGTCCCGGCAGGGACGACAGACTTTTACCGTCGGCGGTAGCCGACGGATGTCATCCGAATCATAAAAATAAGTCCCGAAGGGACGACAGAAGGTCAGTCACAGGCTGCGTCTGTCGTCCCTCTGGGACTCACGACTTAGGAAAAACATGACCGACCTGATTCAATACGTGGACACCGTTGCTCGCCAAGCTCGACAGGCAGCGACGGACCTCAACGCAGCCACGGGCGAACAGAAACTGCGCTGGCTACAACGCTGCGCAGCAATGCTGGTATCGCGTGCCGCAGAAATCGCAGTTGAAAACGAAAAGGATCTCGCTGCCGGCGCAGAAAAAGGACTCAGTGCCGCCATGCTGGACCGCCTGCGTTTGACACCCGAACGCTTGCAAAGTTTGGCAGATGCCGTGATCGAAATTGGTCAGCTGCCAGATCCCGTGGGTGAAATTATGGACAGCACAAAACGACCAAACGGACTGCTAGTCACAAAAGTGCGCGTCCCACTGGGAGTCGTATTTTTCATCTACGAATCTCGCCCGAACGTGACCGTTGACGCTGCTGCGCTGTGCGTGAAAAGCGGCAACGCGGTCATTCTGCGGGGCGGCAGTGAGGCGTTTCATAGCAACACGATTTTGTACAGCATTATCAAAGAGAGCCTGACAGCCGAAGGATTGCCGGAGCACGCCGTCCAATTGGTTAACACCACCGACCGCGCGGCCGTGGGCGAATTTCTGAAGCGTGGCGACCAGATCGACGTGACCATTCCTCGTGGCGGACGTTCGCTGATCGAACGTGTGGCCAAAGAAGCGACGATGCCCGTCATTAAGCACTTCGACGGAATTTGCCATGTCTACTTCGACGCCTCAGCCGAGCAGCAAATGGCAACCAACATCATCATCAACAGCAAGTGCCATCGCCCCGGCGTGTGCAATGCCGCCGAAACATTATTGCTGCACAAGGACGTGGTTCCGAAATTCTGGCCCGCCGTTGCCGCAGAACTGCAATCGCAGGGTGTGGAGCTGCGTTGCTGTCCACGTAGCGCGGCCGGAATCGCAGGAGCCAAACCAGCCACAGATGAAGACTATGCCACGGAATATCTGGACCTGATTCTGTCGGTGCGCGTCGTCGATGATATCCAACAGGCGGTGCAGCACATCCGCCAATATGGATCTGGGCATACTGAGTCGATTGTGACGGAGCATCTGCCATCAGCCGACTATTTTCAGACACATGTCGATTCGTCCGCTGTGATGCTGAACGCCAGCACCAGATTCAATGATGGTGGAGTGTTTGGTCTCGGGGCCGAAATTGGGATCAGCACCGACCGCTTTCATGCGCGCGGTCCTTGCGGCTTGCGAGAGATTATGAGCTACAAATATGTGGTTCACGGCTGTGGGCAGGTGCGATAGGTCGGAGCGGTCGGTACCGCGAAGCGATTATTTTGAGGTGAATTTGGCGTTATGTGAGGATTCCGGTCAGGCTCTGCCGATACAGTTGAGACTGGAAATTGACATCTGGCAGCCGATTTTCGCATCGCCAGAGCGTCTAAATCTCTAAGAATCCCAAATTTGGCGGTTCATGGGGAGAGTACTGGACTTTCAAATTCCCTCGACGCTATACTCCGCGACCTGCAATTTACGAGCAGATTCACGTTTGTTCACATTTTCGTTAGTGATAGATCAATGCCGAAGCAAAAAACTCACAAGGCGATGAAGAAGCGCTTCAAGATTACCGCTTCTGGAAAAGCAAAGCACCGCAGTGCCTTTCGTGGCCACTTGCAGAGTGCAAAGTCTTCCAAGCGGAAACGTAATCTGCGCAACAGCGGGATTGTGGATGGCAAGGATGCGAAGAACATCATTGCTGCTTTGCGTCCGTCTCTGTAGTTTGTCATAGCCCCGTTTGTCGTTCATCTGCGGCCCTGCGGCCGCGTAATACGGTCAGAAGACTGAAACCATGCGTGTTACCTACGGAAAAGCCCGTCGTCGTTCCAAGAAACGCCTGTTCCGCGAAGCCAAAGGTAACTTTGGTGGCCGCAGCAAGCTGTTGCGAACAGTCAAAGAAACAATCATTCGCTCACGTGCGTACGCGTTCCGCGATCGACGTGTTCGTAAACGATCCTTCCGCCAGTTGTGGATCATTCGCTTAACGGCCGCATGCCGTGAACGCGGCATCTCGTATTCTCAGTTCATCAACGGGCTAAAACTGGCCAATATCAACCTGAACCGCAAGGCACTCAGCGAACTGGCCATCCTATCGCCCACGATCTTTGATGAGATCATGGTGCAGGTCAAATCGGCTAAAGCGAATGCGCCCAAGAATGCGCCCAAGAAGGTGCCAGCCGAGGCCACTGCCTAACTCTCACAGGTGCTCACAGGCCTTGGCTCGGAAGCATACACAATAGCGAGGAACGACCAATTGAGTTCCTCGCTTTTTCATGCGCGGTGCGAATCTTGGTTCAGCCGTTGGCCGAATCAGCTAAACTGCGGTTCAATTTTTACTCTCGGAATGGCGTCGTCGATCGGCCCGCCGAGCACTTCATCGCCAGCCTGACTGGCCATACAGATGGATCGATCGCTCGATCACGGAGTTTCTACGTTGGACATCCTGCAAGCTTTCAATGACTATCTCGACGCCGCTCGGACCGCAATCGCCGAGGCCGCGACTTCTGAACAGCTTGAGCAAGTGCGGATCGAATTCTTAGGGCAGAAGAAGGGGAAACTCAAAGACCTGCAAAAGCTGGTGGGCACGGCATCGCGCGAAGAAAAGCCGGTGATCGGCAAGAAGTTCAACGAAGTTCGTAACGAGGTTCAGGCACTTCTGGAAGCCAAGGTGGCCGATTTTTCGGTCACAGCCAATCAAGCGGCGACTGATTTTGACCCCACTTTGCCGGGTCAAAGCCCGCAGTTAGGTGGGATGCACCCCATCACGCAGACAATCAGCCACTTTCGGGAGCTGATGGGGCGATTCGGTTTTGACGTTGTCGAAGGTCCGGAGATCGAAGACGAACTTCACAATTTCGACGCATTGAATATCCCGGAAGATCATCCGGCTCGTGATCCGCTCGACAACTTCTATATCGCCACCGCCAAAGCCACGGCTGGCGGCCCAATCCTGCTGCGCAGCCAGACGTCGACGGTGCAAATTCGGACGATGGAATCACAGCCTCCGCCCGTGCGAATTGTTTCTCTGGGCCGCGTTTACCGACCAGATACCATGGACGCCACGCATTCCTGCATGTTCCACCAGATGGAAGGCTTGATGGTCGACAAGCATGTCACGATGGCTCAGCTGAAGACCGTGCTGAGCCTGTTCGCGCGGTCGTTTTTGGGGCCGGAGGTTGAAATTCGGTTTCGTCCCTCTTTCTTTCCATTCACAGAACCGTCCGTTGAAGTGGACATGAAATGGGGCGACTCGTGGATGGAAATCGGTGGGGCAGGGATGGTTGACCCCAACGTCTTCAAAGCGGTCGGATACGATCCGGAAGAAGTCTCAGGATTTGCGTTTGGGCTCGGAATCGAACGCTTCTGCATGAAGCATTACGAAGTCGACGACATTCGTCGTTTCTATGAAAATGACGTCCGCTTCCTGAAGCAGTTTTAGCGTTAGCCTTCGAGCGTCAGCGGGCCTTGGCAAAATCGACAAGCGACCTTTTGCCCGACATACTGCATGCTGGCACGAATCTCTTCGGAGCAATGGGGGCAGTTGGTGTACATCGCAATCCTAGCCACGGCATCGTTGTACTTAAACGAAAAGGCGCAGTGCCGACACTGCACGGTAGCACCCAGATACTTGGAATTGATGCGAAGCTCTTCGCTGCATCCGCCACAGCGAATGTAATGCCCTCGTGCCGTAGCAGTTTTCATCTCTTGAATCTCTGGCAACGTTATAAAGGCAGGGATCTCGACACTGTCTTCAGACAGCTCGGCATTCAACAGGGTACGACAGGAAATGCAATGTACCACATTGGCTGGCATATCATCTCCGCATTTTGGGCAAGGGCCACCCCTCCATGCGCCACGTACCCCTTTCAAATCATCCCACATATCAGAAACGCTCAAACCCATGAGTCCCACCTACTGACACGATGCCAAAAACACGAAATGCTGTGTTTCGCAACACAGCTGTTGCAACTTGAACAATTTGGCAGCCAAAGCAGAAACCTACGGGTGACGACTCTAACCTAACTTTGCTCAAAAATCTAACGTCGCCCAGGGGCTTACCGATCTGCGAAGCCAGCTGGCGAACCAATAAAAATCGTGAGTGCCTTCGAATTGATCGCAATTGAGTCGCGAAATCGGTTTCGGATTCACACCAAATTCCACCGCAGCGACCAGCCAAGCAGCAAAATCTATACCGACACTGATCGGCAGGATGGAATGGCCGATCCCTAGGGACTCACGATTTTCACCAACCCGTGGCTGTCAGGAACCACTGGTTGATCGAAAAATTCTGTGATTCCGACTATGCTAAGTATTACGGTCTTTTGTTTAAGCCCCATCGGCTTTCCACTCGGCCCAGATCTTACTGAACAGAAATGGTTCGCTTCGGCCGTTGCAAGACCGTCAGTGGTGCAATGGACCAATTCCCTTCTTGGACTCATTCAGGCCCATCATGGCAGATACAGAATCGAATCAGGCTTTTCTAATGAGCTGGGATGGCAGCAGCTGGCGCGATGTCGTGCGATTGCGAGCTGGTCAAGTTCTGACAATTGGCCGGTCGGCGAACAACAAGCTGGTGTTGCACGATGACGCCTGCAGTCGGAATCACTGCGAAGTTTTTTCCTCAAAGCAAAATTGGTATCTGCGAGACCTCGGCAGCCGCAATGGCACAATCATTGGCGTGGAACCAATCTCAGGCGACGTAGAACTGGATTCGGGCAGCATTATTTCGATCGGCCAATGCCGTCTTGCCTTCACGACGAATCTGGAGTGCCAGCCCGAGCTGCCCCTCGGCAGTCAGACCATCACCGATCGAGAAACGTCCCCTGCCAACGATATTCGTCCAAGCGATCAGCCGGCCATTCTGCACCGTTCTGTCGAACCCGAATTCCTCTCCTCGACTGTTCGTCAGGCCACGAATCAAACCGAACTCGCCCGACTGTATAAACTGGGCTTAGCGATGGGCAACGCCCGGACACGCCAACAACTGACCGAAGTGGTCCTGAAAAATCTGGCGGCAGAAACAGTCGCCGATATTTCAGCCGTCCTGTTGACTCGTCCAGACGCGCCCCCAAAACCAGCGCCGGCGGACCTGCTGGTCGTCGCCTACGACAGCCTCAAAGATCTGCCATACCGCCGCGTATCAGACAATCTGTCACGAATCGTCCTGTCTGGTGCTGAAGCGGTCCTAGCGCGTGATGTCGGGGGCGATCAGCAACTGGCGGTGTTCGACAGCCTTGGCGAAATGCGTGCCATGAGCGTGATTTGCGTGCCGATTCAATGCGATGGTGGCGTGCGGGGGTTGATTCACTTGTACGCGACCAACCCGGACAACGCTCTGGATAAACATGACCTCGAATACACTCTGGCAGTGACTCGACAATTCGCTCTGGCACTCGACCATCTGCACGAACGCGACTCGTTGAAGACGGGACTGGACCGAGCCAGAAATCAAAATCGTTCGCTACGCCAGCAAATCGGTGAGGATTTCCAACTGATTGGCGACAGTCGGGCAATGTCAGAGCTAAAGGAAAAGATCCAGCTGATTGCCGAATCGGATGCCAACGTTTTGATTCGCGGCGAAAGCGGCTGTGGGAAAGAACTGATCGCCCGAAAAGTTCACCTCAGCAGCCCTCGCAGCGATGGGCCTTTTGTGTGCTTGAACTGTGCTGCACTGAACGAAAGCTTGCTGGAAAGCGAATTATTCGGTCACGAAAAAGGCGCTTTTACAGGAGCGTCGGACAGAAAAATTGGACGGTTCGAACAGGCGGATCAGGGAACGTTGTTTCTGGATGAAGTCGGTGAAATGAGCCCCGCGATCCAGGCCAAGTTTCTGCGTGTTCTGGAAGGCCATCCGTTTGAACGCATTGGCGGCACAAAAGCCATCGAAGTTGACGTACGTATTTTGGCGGCCACGAATCGCGATCTGGAAGAAGCCGTGGAAGACGGCGATTTCCGAAAGGATTTATATTTCCGCCTGCATGTTGCGGAACTGATCGCCCAGCCGCTGCGTGAGCGTCGCACAGACATTATGCAATTGGCGGAATTTTTTCTGAAGAAGTTCGTTGAGAAAACGGGGCGGATGATTTCTGGCTTCACGGAAGATGCTTGCGATCTGCTGACGCAGTACAACTGGCCGGGCAACGTTCGTGAACTCCAAAACACAATCGAACGGACGGTCATCCTGTGTCGCGACGATCTGGTCAAAGCGTCCGACGTGCAGCTATCCACATTGTCCAGTCGATTGTCAACTTCCGAGCCGGTTCGGGTGGCGTCTGCAGAATACCGCGAACTGTCGATGGGGGATGTGGAACGAGATCACATTTTGGCAACGCTCGATTTCACGGATTGGAATAAGTCTCGAGCCGCTCAGATTTTGGGGATCGAACGGTCAACTCTGGACCGCAAACTGAAGCGGTATCATGTGTCAAGACCGGAATGAAATTTTGCGGCTCACAATGGAAATTTGCTGCAACAGCAGCCCGATCCGGTATCATGTTGTGGACACGGGGTGCGTTCCTGCGGAATCGTTTGTTCCTCTTACTATTTTTTGTTGACAATTCGCCACATCAAATGAAGAATCGACCTCAGAAGGAGCGAACGCATTTCGACGGCCTTGCGAGCCCGCTCAACAGCGTGTTGAGGAAATGCAGAAATAGGAGCCAATGGATTGGCGAAACTTAAGCAACCAATAGTTTTGCTAACATCGGAGCCAATGAATGTCGACGTTTTTGGGTGAAGTGGACGGAAGCCTGGAATCACTCTCTGCGATTGAGGGTTATGAATTCCTGAGTGACCTAGATGCCGGTTTTGAAGAAGAACTCAAGTCATTAGGTGTGGATCCCGGATCTCCCACAGCAGCGAAGCCTGGTTCTGAAGAAAAAGTGATGATGCTGGCAGCTCGATACGCTGCTGGATTACCGCTGTGGCACAACGATGATTGTTATGATCACGGGCCCGGAAGTGTTGGGAACCTGTTTGTCGATAACAACATTGCTGGTGGAGCTGCGGTTGACGAAGAATTTGAGATCGCTTAGGCAAAGACAAGCGACCTTACGTAACGCAAAAGAGGCGTCCTTCATTAAGAAGGACGCCTCTTTTTTTGTTTGAACCGCGTAAATGAGTGGTGAGCGGATCGGTTTTTGGTCCTGCACCCGTCCCCCGCCGATTTCACATCGGTGAAGACATGTTTCTGCACTAAGCCTAGAAACTGCGGTCCTCGCCGTCAATTCGAGACTTTAGCTCGTCACGCTCGCGGCGCGTCATCTCAAGATCGAACATCAGGTACTTGACATCCAGACGCAGCTGCGACAGAGCTTCTTGGACAAGCCCCAGAATCCGGCGTCGCCTTAACACAGACTCGGCAACACGATTGTAAGAATTCAAGACGGTCTCATGATTCTCAGACTGCACATCTCGAAGAAGCTCGCCGAGTTCAACAAGCTCGATCGGCAGATCTTCATGAGCGCGGTCCTGAAATCGTTTGGGGGCAGACATATTCCGTTTCCTGAGTGTCATTTCTGAGCAGTTTGGACTGCTGAGCAACGATCTTGATGCAGCAGTGAATCAGTGGCAAGAAAATATGGTGATCTTGCCTCCGAAATCTGAGGCTATTTCCAATCAAAGTGTGCCGACCATCAAAACTAACTAGCCACCCTGATCGCCCTAGGCCACCAAACCATTATTCCAGCCATGTCGATTATTCGGAGAAACCCGACTGTCGTCAACTGGGTCAGCTAGGATTCGAACGAAAGTGCCCGTCCATTCCTGAGCGGCCCGATCTGATCTCTGAAAAAACAGTCAATTCTGCTAGCGTTCGCCAGAACGACATTCCGCTGCAATCAGATTCTCTGGCCAGCAAAGCAACGGAATTAGCGCAGTGTCGCAAGATGAATGGGCACTCCGATTTAACAGACTTGGTGGCAGGGACGTCACGACAATGAGACCCGGAATGGAAAACGCATTCTCAACGCGAATCGCCGCCGTTGCTTTCTGCGCGGTGGCGCTCGCGGCCACGGCCACAGGGGCTGATTCCGCAGCCGAAGATTGGCTGATTGAGCAACCGTTGCCAGCCGCTGTCAGATTGCAAAATCGCTCAGCAGAGTCTGAACAGGACAAAACCTTCATCCGTTTTCAGTGTGTGTCGAGCGCAGATTTTCAGGAAGTGCGTCTGGTTCATGAACACCCGCCCGCTTTGGCGATGGATGAATTTCGTGCCTCCGTAGCGGTGAATTCGGCGCAGAAAGGAATTCGACTGGCTCTCAGAATGGTGCTGCCCAACCAAACGGATCCTCGCACCGGCGAGCCGCTCGAAACATGGGTGATCGGGGAAGAAAGTAGCGCCACGAACGAATGGCAAACACTTACGATCGCTGGTGACAAAGCGACCGTCCAAGCGCGCGTGCGGCAACTGCGCGCTGAACTCAGCCAACCACTCCTCGACACAACCGGCGCCTATTTTGATTCTTGCGGACTGGTTGTCGAATTGCATCGGGGAACGACATTCGTGGACGTCGGCGAATCTGGTTACGGCCCGGTCGTGACTCCCGAATTGATTGTTCCGAAACAGCCAAAGCAACCAATGACCAGCCGACAGGGCCTGCCAGTCTCACGGCTGCGGATTGAGCGAGATCGCTTGCTGGTTGGCGACGACGCTGTGTTTTTAAGAATCCTTCCCGATCACAACGAGTCTGCGGAATTACTGCGCCAACTGGGAGTCAACAGCGTGTGGGTGTCTGACCTGCACGCCGCTGAACGAATGCGTTCCATCAAGGACGGAAACCTACTGGTCCTCGCAACGCCCCCGCATCCCGAATTCGATCCGGCCGATTTCAGCATGCCTTTGCAGGGCCTACCTCCGCTGGATGATACTCATCCATTACCAGACATGTGGATGTTTGGGACCAGAATCGGAGCGGACCAGTTTCCTCACCTGCTGGCCTGGGCCCGAGAAATTCGCAGCGCAGACAAACTGCGTCGACGGCCACTGATGGCAGATGTCGTGTCCGCCGAAGGCGTCGCCTCACGGCAAATCGATTTGGTCGGAATCAGCCAGCATTCCACCGGCTGGCTCAGAAACTTTGGCGAGGCTCGGAACCGTTCGTTTCTGAAACAGAACGCCACGGCTCAATTAACACTCGCTTGGGAATGGATCCAAACCCAAGCCCCTGCCAAATTCGCTCAGTGGCGAGATCGCAGCGGTTCACAACCTGTGTTCGTAGAACCAGAACAGATCATGATGCAGCTGGTGGCGTCGTTGTCAGCAGGATCTCGCGGCGTCGGGTTCTGGAAAACGGGCTCATTAGAATCCAGTGATCCAGCCAGCCAAGAAACCGCCACAGCGATCGAACTGGCGAACCTGTATCTGGACATTCTGGGACCACTGCTGATCGAAGGACGAATCAGTGGCCATATCAACGTGTCGACAGTGGGTTCAACAGACGGCGATCGACGACAGTTTGGCGCGGCCTTTAACACGGGCATCAATGCGGACGGTTATCGCAGCATCCCCAGTGGTCCGGACGCAGCGGTCATCAGCACACCAGGTTCATCGCTGGTGTTGGCAGCATTCTGGGATCAGCAATCACACTTTGTGCCGCAAACGCTATTCGCACAACAAGCACGACTGACAGTCTCAGCCACGGAAACCGCATCGGCTTGGCAAATTTTCGCCACTGGGCTGCGAGGTTTGCGGCGCGAACAAGCGGCCGGTGGCTTGCAGTTGGACATCGAAGACTTCGACCAGCTCGCCGCCATTTTGGTTTCGTCGAACACAGAAAAACGGCAGCAACTCGAAGCACGCATTCAGAGTCGAGCACAGCGGGCGGGGCAGTTGTTTGTTGAACTCGCTCAATTAAAATTGTCGCGAGTCCAGCAGACGTGTGCCACCATCGATGAACTCATCGGTGCTCCGGATGCGACAACTGCCCGCAGCTTTCAAAACGCCGGTCGCCTTGTGGCCGCCGCAGAAGCATCGTTCCAGCGTGCTGACTACCCGTCAGCAGAACGCTTAGCGCGATCATCGATGCGTGAAATGCGAACGGTCCAGAATCGCTATTGGGGACGAGCGACTCAGCTGCTGACAACTCCGATGGCCAGTCCGCACACCGTCAGCTTCTCAACCTTGCCGGACCATTGGCGATTGATGAACCGCATGCAGGCCAGCAGACCATCCGGGAATCTCGTCCCATCAGGCGACTTCAACAGCCTGCGATTGTTGTCTGATGGAGCGTGGAAAAAAATCTCACCACAGGATGAACATTACTACGCCTCAGCCGACATCGTCACCGAAACCGCAGGCTCAAATCAGGTACTGCAATTGAGCGCGTTCAAACGCCACGCCGACCGCTCGGACGCTGAATCGGGAAAGCCCTCGCTGCTGGTCCGTTCTCCGGAAATCGCGGCCGTCGCTGGCGACATTTTCGAAGTCACATTGAAGGCAAAGCTCGGACAAAGATTTCCGGCGGAAGAAGACAGGCCGCTATTGTTGTTCGACGATGATCTGGGCCCCGAGTTTGCCGTGCGGCCTGAACTGCAGCCTTCGTGGAGAACATTTCGAATGTTTCGGCAAGCCTCAATCAACGGCCCGTTTCGGGTGTGGATCGCCTTGAATGGAGTGGCTGAGGTGATTGTCGACGAAATCTCCGTCGTTCGCCGAGCTTCCGGGCCAGCCCAATCGGACCCCGAGTCTTCGAAAACTCAAGGGTTTCCGGCACTGCCGGTCAGCAGTGGTTCCCGCAGACAGGGCGCTGGACATTCAAATTCGTCGCTTCCCTGAGAATGTCTGCACGGGTGGAGACTCAGAACGGGCGAAAGCTTGCAGACGTATCGGCAGTCGATAACCTGTGTGCTGAATGCTTTGGGGTCTCAGTTTGACGCCCGAGTCTCCCCCCCTGTCTGTCGCCCACCAAACGGGCGGACACTGTTTACCTTCCAAAGGAAGCTTGTACCGATGCCTATCGCAACCCCCGCCCAATATGCCAAGATGCTCGATGCCGCACAGCAGGGTGGCTACGCTTATCCCGGGATCAACGTCACCTCGATCGCCACGATCAACGCGGCTTTGCGAGCCTTCGCAGAAGCCAAATCAGACGGCATCATTCAGTTCTCAACGGGCGCGGGCGAATTCGCATCGGGCCAGATGATCAAAGACGCGGTTCACGGCACAATCGTGCTGGCAGAAGCCGCTCATCGTTTGGCAGAAAAGTACGACGTCCTGATCGGCCTGCACACAGACCACTGTCAGCCGAAGAAGGTGGATAGCTTCATGAAGCCGCTGATCGAAGCCACCGCGGCTCGTCGAGCCGCAGGGCAGGGTAACCTGTTTCAATCGCACATGTACGACGGTTCAGAACTGCCACTGGATCAGAACATTGCCCAAAGTGTCGAACTGCTAAAACTGTGTGCGGCCAACGAAATCATCTTGGAAGTCGAAGCCGGTGTCGTCGGTGGCGAAGAAGACGGAATTGATCATTCTGACGTGCCAGCCGACAAGCTGTACACCAGCCCAGAAGACATGGTTCAAGTCTACGAAGCACTCAATGGCCTAGGACGCTTTATGTTCGCCGCAACATTTGGCAACGTCCACGGCCACTACAAGCCAGGTGCTGTCAAACTGCGTCCGGAAATTCTGAAAGAGGGCCAGAAGGCCGTGATGGACAAACACGGTGCGGCCGCTGAATTCGATCTGGTCTTCCACGGCGGTTCAGGCACATCCACAGCACAGCTTCAGGAAACTCTGGACTACGGTGTTGTGAAAATGAACATCGACACCGACACGCAATATGCGTTCACTCGTCCCGTCGCCGATCATATCCTGAAGAACTACGATCAAGTGATGATGATCGATGGCGAAATTGGTTCCAAGAAGGCCTACGATCCTCGCACCTACATCAAGCTGGGCGAAAACGGCGTCACCGCTCGCATGAAGCGTGCCTGCGATGACTTGAAGAGCACCGGCCAATCCATTTTCGGCAAAGTGTAAGCAGCACGACAGTCTGCCGATGACAGAAAACCAAAGCCGTCGAATGCAAATTCGACGGCTTTGGTTTCCACGTGGTATAGGGTTCCAGCCTGTCGTTTCTCAATACTCTTGACAGGCTGAAAGTCTATCCCACGACAGACCCTCGATCAATACTTCCGGTAGTTGACCGTGAACGACTTTTGGCCTTTGATTTCTTCGATGTTCTCCAGCGTCAACACAATCAGCCGCTCTTTTCGAGAAGCCAGAGTGTCTTCCTGCAGCAACAGTCGTCCAACATTCCAGTCTTCCTGAGGCTGGTGTCCGATGACCACAGTTTCGTCCGTGTGCAGCTTGAGCTCAAACTGTTGTTCATACAGCGGATGGATGCCCTGTCTTTTCGACATGCTCTCGCCATTGTCCGAAATGCTGTAGCGAGTCGTCTTGGCACCGTAATGAATCTGCGGAAGAAAGCGAATCATGGCCCAGCCATCACCGTACTCGGTCGCTGTCATCTGCAACACACAATGGGCATTCTTCAATTCACCAACGTTGTGCAGCCCAGCGATGCGGCCTGCAGGAATGATCAAAGCGCCGTCGGCGTTGGGTAGTTCAACGATGGAATTGCTGCCTTCAGGAATCGCCAGATGCGAACCGAAACTGGAACAATCCTGACGGTTCATGTCGCGACTGGAATCTGCTTGGCGCGCCTGGTCGGCTCGTTCACCTCGCAGCAGGCTCGAAAGATTGTACGGCAGCGTCCCGCTGGACACACCGACTCGGATTCCGCTCTGATTCAGGCGACGCCGATCTTCCGGCGACATCAAGCCGCTTTCATCCAGTTGATCCCACGCCTGTTCACGAATTCGTCGATCAGTCGAAAGCGTCGAAACGATCGATGTGTTCAATCGCACAATGCGGCGCACCGGCGCGTTGTCGTCAACATCGGCCAACGCTGACGGCTTCAAGGCCTCGGCCTGAGTAAAACGCGACGTGTCTCCCGGAGCAAACAGCACGCAGCCAGTGGTGCTCAGCAGACTGAGAGCAGCGACAATGGCGAATTGGCGACGTTGGACCATAGGAGATTCAGTGCCCGCTGGAATGCAAGGCAGTTTGGAATTGGCATCAATGTGTACGACAACCCCACATAGCGGAGGTTGGCGATTGGGTTCACGCTGAAAAAATACGCCAAAACTGCTATTTTGGTCAACGGCAGAGACGCACTGTCACGCGTCCTTTTTAACTCGTTCTATCTTTATTCATCAAAGCCTGAGACAATATGCAGAATCTGCCGGTACTTCGAATCGGGGAAGGGCACGATATTCATCGCACGATCATTGGCCGTCCGTTGATCTTGGGTGGCGTGAAAATCGACAGTTCATTCGGTCTAGACGGGCATAGCGATGCCGATGTTTTGCTGCATGCCATCATTGATGCCCTGTTAGGTGCGACGGGGCGAGGCGACATCGGTGAGTGGTTCCCGAACACTGCGGATGAGTGGAAAGATGCTGATTCCGGGGTACTGTTACAGCATGTGTGGCAACAGCTTTCACAAGACGGGTGGCGATTGCAAAATCTGGATTGTACGATTTCTGCCGAAAGTCCTCGTTTAGGTGCTTGGAAGCCAGCGATTCGAAAACGTGTTGCAGAGCTACTGGCTGTGGCTGCCGATCAGGTCAATATCAAGGCGAAGTCTGGAGAAGCAGTCGGACCGGTTGGGCGTGGCGAAGCAATCACCGCAGATGTTGTGGTCCTGCTGACTCGTTTGCCCAAGAGACCGTGACTGTTGCGTTTGCGATCAAAGACGAGGCAAGTCTCCGCAAACTAAATTTTCTGCCACACGGATGTGATCTATGTCATTTGCGGAAAACAGCAGTCACTTGCTGGTCAATCATGATCGATATCTGGGGATTGACCCTGGCTTAAATCGGACCGGCTATGCGGTGATTGAGCGGCGAGACAGTGGGCCTTACCTGATTGAGGGCGGAATTCTGCGTTCGACGAAGGATGCGACGCTGCAGCATCGGGTTCAGGAAATCGCCAGCGGACTTCAGGAAGTCATTGAAGAACTTCAACCCGACGTCGCCGCGATTGAAGAAGTGTTTTCACACGTGCAGAACCCAAAAACGGCGATCCTGATGGCCCACGCGCGCGGCGGAATTCTGCTGACCTTGGCCAATGCGAAAATGACAACCGTCAATTACGCACCCACGCAGATCAAGCGATTGCTGACCGGTAGCGGTCGAGCGTCCAAAGAACAGATTCAGCATGCCGTGAAGATCGAGTTGAAACTTGATAAGATCCCCGAACCAAACGATGTGGCTGACGCTGCCGCCATCGCTTTATGCCTGTACCATTCCGTCAAGTTTGCTGTTTGAATTATTCGTCGAAGGAATTCGCTTGATCACTCGCATCACAGGAAAGCTGGTTGGCCTGACGGAAGTCTGTGCCTTTTTGCAAATCGGTGGCTTCGAATACGAAGTGCTGGTGCCCGATCTGGTGCGGAGGCAACTGCAGAACAAGCTTGGCGAAGAAATCAGCCTGCGAACGATCGAGTACATGGAAGGGAATCCGCAACAACGACTGACACCACGCATGATCGGCTTTGCCAGCGAAGCAGAACGCGAGTTCTTCGAACTCGTGTGCTCCGTCGACGGCGTCGGTGCCAAAAAAGCTCTGCGAGCCATGGTGCGCCCGGTGCGCGAAGTTGCCACCGCCATCGAAGAGCGAGACATCAAGCAGCTCAGCACACTGCCAGGCGTTGGCCCCGCCGTCGCCGAACGAATCGTCGCCAAACTGCGCCGCAAGATGGCCAAGTTCGCCCTGATGGTCACTGGCGATCTGCCGGAAGACTCCGGCGCGATGGACGTCATTTCCGAAGCGTATCAAGCCTTGCTCAGCGTGGGCCATACGGCTCAAGATGCCATGCGACGCATCGAGACCGTTAAAGAAGGTGGCAAGAAGTTCAAAACCGTCGAAGAAGTGCTGTCCGAAATCTACCAGACACAACGCAGCTAACATGCGTCCGTAAACATTCGTGCATGAGTTTCTGTGTATTGCAAACCATGAGGTACGACCAATGGATCTTGCAGAACAAGAAGCCAAACACCCCGGCAAGCCTCGCCCATGGTGGCTCCGAGTCCGCCGCTGGATCTGCCTGTACGCTATACTTCCTTACGCGGCTGTTGTGATCATCTTCGTCGTGTTTCAGCGAGATCTGATGTACCAACCAACTGTCGCCGAAAGTTTGAGCATCGCTGATGTCAATTTGGATGAACAACTATCCGTTGTTTCTCTTTCAGTTTCTGCTGCTTGATCGCTGGCCATCGATTGAGCGAATCCCGCGTGTGGATGCACCGATCGTCGTGTTCCACGGCTCCGATGATCAAATGGTCCCCGTACAGCACGGCCGCGCCTTGGCACAGGCGGCAAAGCAAGCGAAGTTTATTGAGATCTCTGGCGGGACACATAACGAAATCCCCATGATGCAACTGCGAACAGAATTAAGCTCACTGTTCGATCAAATACACCCACAACCGGACGCCGCAAACATCCAATAGCTGTCGCGGCAATACCTAACAGCCGCCCCCACCGTTCTGACCGCCTCGTCGATGACATTGGTATGTGTTGGCCCGGTCACCAGCAATCCGTCCAACTGTTGAAAACGAAGGGGTTATTGTGCTTTTCCATAAAGTATTATGTCCCTTGGTACGTGGCCCTTATTCTCTCCCGGCAAAGCGTCCGGGAGATTCTTAGGTGATCTGTTACTACGAGATAAAAAACGGCATCGAGGTTGGCACCATCCTACACAGCAGACGCGATTGGATTGGACTATTCGAACGTGAGGAACGTTGAGAAAAAAGGAGAGTCGGACAATGACAATGCGGTTCATTTACCTCGCAGCAGCACTCTGCTGTACAGATGGCACGTATGTGGGCGGTGAACGTTCCCTCATCGTTGATCATGAGCGTTTTCGGCTGCAGAAGTTCAGGCCCGACGATGAGAAATCCGGTGCATACGTTTTTGATGGCGCTGACACGGTTGGCTCCGAGCCCAATTTCAATCAGGTGACGATTGGTACTCCGCGATGGACGGATAAACTTTCCGATCTCTCCCCTCTGTGCGGACTTGCGGGTTATCTTGAGCGGATTGTCGATGTGGACACGAGCATGTCACTGGTCGACAATTCGGTGGTCCATGTTGAGGCCAATGATTCACTATCGTTCGGATTCACTTGGCCGGATTCGCATTGAACCTCACCTTCCTGTTCCGGCTTGCTGGTTTCTGAAGCCCAGAACGCAAGCCATGTCGCCACCTCCTTGAAGGCGAAGCGTGAATCACTTCTCAACCGACCGCTTTGCACCTCAAAAATACAGTGCTGCGAGCTCACCTTTGCGAATTCGCACGCATCACACGAGATTGTTTTGTCTATTAGGAACGTTGAGTCGAAAACAGAATGACCGGGCGGATAAGCTCGACTTCGCGGCATGAAGTGTCCTCCTTTGCGGGATTTGCAGGGCAATTGTTACACCGATTCAACAGACGTGTCCGCATCGCTCTCAACAGACCGGCAGGCCACGCTATCGAATTGACCCTGAGTCCGTCGAGGCGTTCAAGAGATTGAGAGCCAACCAATCTCCTGCTCCGGTTTCCAAACGTCGAACCAGTACCGGTTCAAAAACCGAACCAGCCAACCAGTCCAATAACCGAACCAAAGAAAAGAAATATTCAACACACACACAAACCAACGCCTGTTGCTGCGGAAGACGAAAAGGTTTTCAACAGCATGCTGGCGGAAGGCAACGATCACAAAACGGCAACCACATTGTTGAAGAAGAGGAGAGCTGTCGTTATCGCAAATCAAATCGCATGGATCGATGCTCGTAACCCGACTGAAAATCGCGTCGGCATGTTGCGAAAGGCGATCGATGAAGACTGGGAAAGACCAGCAGCGATTGAACTTCACCAACGGCAGTTGAAGCAACGCGAGCGAGAACGAAAACAGGATGCCGAGTCGCGTCAAGAGGAGGCGGCAATCGCGGAGACAAAACTGCAAAGAACACAACGCAAAGAACACAACGCAAAGAAACATTGCTGCGAGAATGGAACAATGCTTCGGCTGAAGAACGACACAGTTGGATACAGGCCGCCGTCGAACAGGAATCGAGTGCGAGGATTGCGGAAATTATCCGTCGTGATTCCGTGAAAGTAGCGAAGCCACATCGACAGGTGCTGGACGCCATCGCGGCAGATCGGAGTCTGCCGCCAGTGTTGGTAGCGACAGCGATGTAGCCAACCTGCTGCCTGCCGAAGCAATGTCCCATAATGTGACCTGAAAGATGTCCCTTTACCGGGTCATGCAGCGGGACAGTCAACGGGTCGATGCAATCGAACCCGTTCGTCGCTCGGACAAGCCGAGAAGTCATCGCCTTGAGAAGGGCTCCGCGTCGACGGGCTCTGCCCGCGCCGCGGTCGCCGCACACCTCACACTCCGTCGGAGACGGCTCCGCAATCCGCTACTGCCGGTTAGGAAGGTACGTTGTTATCTCAAATCGCAGATTGACGACTGCGCCTACTGCGCTGTCGAACGAACAATAACTGGTTGCCGCACAGGACTCCTAACGGAGCTTAGGTGGGTCATTGTGGCGGCAATCGGAAGCGACTGGATAAACGACTGTGGACTAGTTGGAGTGCCAGTGGTGTCGTCAAATAACTCCAACGCGACTCCCACTCGTTGTGACGGTGTAAAGTCCATGCCAGAAAAATATTCGGCGATTTCATTGTAAAACAGATCGATCAGCCACATATCACCGTGGAACCCCAATTCATGTCGCACTTTGTCAAGACGATACGTTCTATCAATGACCGGATTCGACGGATGTGAGGGCCCCCTTTGAGGGTGAACTGCCTTTGTGTCTGGCTCTGGTCGGAGCGTAATGGAAACTTTGCGACAGGCCCAAACACCTGAAATCGCGTTATTCACCGGTGGGTCCCAGCACACAACGACACGAATTCGTGGGTTCTCACTTTGAGTCAACCAAGCACGTGGTATCGGCACATTAACACGCACCAAATCTTTCGGACCGTTGATTTCGCCCTGCCAAACCATCGCTACTGATTCTGGACGAGGCCGTGCAAGACGGTTAGCATCAATCGCCCCGTATCCCAAGGTCCGATCACCGAGCCGCTTCACGCGTTCGTGGTTATCGGGCCTGACCGCGGTCAACGTCAGGAACGCTCGGACTGTCACTGCGAACGGCCGAGAGCCCATCGGACAGGAATTACGCGAAAGGTAATGCAGAACCTTCGCCGATTCTCGTGCGACAATTGGGGCTGCGAGTGACGTCCCAGACTGATCTTCCCACATGCCTTCCGGATTCATCGCCAGAACGCCCATGCCGTGCCGAAAATTGAATGTTGAGTCCCAGTTCCCACCTGGGGCAGAAAAGTCCGGTTTAGGACTCTCAGCAATACCGGGCCCGATTCGCGTGAAAGGACTCGGCCAGCCAGTTTCCGTTACAAGTCCGTCTACATGCAGAGCATTAACAAACGCCCCACAGACAAGTACGTTGAATCCGGCAACCCACGAGTTCATTTTCCAGCCCGGATCGTCGATGTGATCCGGGTAGGCAGTTGAGGGCTGCATGCCTGGAACTGAGTTTCCGGACGACGCAACCACGACCACGTCATTTGCAAAGATGAAGTTGTCAAGGTCCCTAGTCAATTGCATGTATTCGCGACGCTTAACTTCACCTGTATCCGCGAGACTTACTCGATTGCTAAAGCTCAGGTTGTAGACGCGCACGTCAGGGTAGGCAGCGCGGAGTGTTTCAAGCATCGGTAGTATGGACTTGTCATTGATGCGATCCGGGTACTCTGAAACTTTGGCGGAAAGAAACTGACACCTTGGGACGAGATGTTCACCCTGGATTTCATTCCAAGTGACGTCACCGAAAACGATCCGCGAGGCAACGTAGGTTGCATGAGCACCGCGTCCCGTCGCGTTAGGAGAGATCAACGGTGTGCCCCGCTGATACGGACTGAGGCGGGGATGATTCGGGGCAACTCCCGTGTCAAGTAGCGCGACCGTTGGGAGGTCGTTAATGGAATCACGATCGGGGTCGAAACGCGGTTCGCCGGTTGGCTGAGCAGGCCCTTGTCCCGAACGCTGACGGGCAGCAACAACAGAGTAGAGCGGGTCGTGAATCGACTGAACCGAAAAGAACTCATTGGCAATTTGTTGGATTGCTTTGGGGCTAAGCTTTCCGCGGAACCAGCTTCTGCCTGAATAATCCTGCCCGGTTCCAGTCAGCAACGACCCACCTTCCGCCGCGAGTGTCGATGTCAGCCCACGCAGTACATCTTCAATTTCCACCCGAGTCAGTAGCGGCTGAAGTTCGATGACAGTGTCAACAAGTTCCTTTGAACTTTCGATTTCGACAAGCCATCGACCGTCGATTCGCAGCTCGATCGGTATTTGCTCAAACCTCTTGAGCGTCGCCCAACGAGTCCGATCTCGTATACTCAGTTGATTGAGCGTTTCTGTTCTTTGGAGTAATACTTCAATGCGCTCTGCGCTTGCGTGTACGATTGCTCGGCCATCGTCGGTTACATCGATCAAATCCAGCCCAAGTCTGCCAAAAACTCTTGGATGGGCGCCGCGGAAATCTGTGACTTCATCGTAAGTGCCCTGAGGAGCTTTCTTCTATTGGCCGATTTTTTGGAGAGCTTTGGCTCAGGAGCGGCCAGTAGAAAGTACTGTCGGCCGCTGAGTGGATCGGAAGATTGGGATAAGACCGTCGTCACGTCTTGCAGGGAGCTACTCAGCTGTTGGCCTTTGACCGCCCAGTCTATGTTTTCGTATTGTGCGGCGCGACCTCCCCCCGTCTTTTCTTCGGTCGGAAGCTCGTGATGCTCATTCAGATAGAACGTTCTCGGAGTGGATTTTGACGATGCTTTAGCCATTGAACGCCCTATACCTCTTCGAGGACAAGACGTCGCGCTTCAGCTTCAAGTAATTTCTCTGCGTCGGCATAGCTGATGCGTTTTGAAAAATGCTGCTTCACTGAAGCCGACAGTACTACGTCTAGTCTTTTCGCTTGCCCCTTCGCGTACCTAGTAACTTCCGCCTTCGTCGGCAACGGAAATTCAAGATGGGAATCGAAGCGTCGCCACAATGCCCGATCCAGATCGGCGGGAACGTTACATGTGGCGACTACGATGTTTGACGGCGGGTTGTGCTCGAGCTCCTGCATTAACGAAATGACGATTCGATCCAGTTCCCCAACGTCTGTGTGTCCGCCGCGATGGCGGCCCAGCGCATCGATTTCATCGATCAATAAAATTGACGGATGGTGCTCGCAAAACTCAAAAACAGCACGAAGGTTGACTGCCGTTTGTCCTAGCATAGAGCCAATAATGCTGTCAAATCGCAGCAGGTACACAGGCAGTTTCAGAATTCCCCCCAGTGCACTTGCACACAGACTCTTTCCGCAGCCCGGAGGCCCATGAAGTAAAAGTCGGTGTCGCGGTGCCAAACCTCGTTGTGCAAGTTGGTCCTTGAACTGCCACTCGCGGACAAACTGATCGAGCTCTTTCCGTATCTTCGACCGAAGGCAGACGTCATCAAAACCGACCCCTTTGTCAATCGGTTTCAAAGCGGCAGGAAGGTTGCCGAATCCATTGACGTTAACCACGGGACTGAACCGACGGGAGGCCCCATTCGTTGACGCAAGTGCGTTTCTGAGTGTCCGAGCCGCCGTATGCTGTCCCTTTGAATCAATGCGCACCGCCACCGACTTGGCTTCCTCCTCGACGGCGGCCCAATTCTGGTTGGATATGGCTTTAAAAAGAGGGGTCAGATCGTCGACCGATGGCATCTGGAAACTACTTCGAAAATCACGGTTCTTCATCAGGCCCGACCGGAATGGGCTCCGTCAAATTTGCAACTTCCTAGAGTATATCAGGTCCGTCCTGATTTTCTGTAGCGTCCGGTGATATTGACGGCATGCCGCACGAGTTTGGTTCAAAGGGAATTTTTGTAGCCTTGAAACACAACGAAAATGCCGTTAGCCGAATACGCCGTGGAAGGGGAATTCTGGATTGAATGTGAAGTGAAACCGCGAACCGAGCGTTCTGCTCCGAAAGGCCGCCTTAGCCAGATGTCCTTCGTTAGTATGTTCGTCACTGAGCGGATTCGATGCGGTCCCATTCGCCATCTGTGAGCTCTTCCGGTTGACGCCCCGCAAAAACAGCGTCGTGCGTGGCGCTGGTACAAGCCAGCTTCACTTCGACACGGTTTTCCACCAGTCTTCATAGCAGTTCTTTGAATCCCCCTCACCTGCTTCATCGCAGTCAGGTAAAAGAGTGATGCGGTTGCTGGCAACATCACGAGCAAATCGGACGAGTTTCTCGACTTGCTCATCCGTCGCTCGGTTGCTTGTGAGACCGACAGCGGCGACGTTCAGCTCTTCCATTCGCATGACGTCGTTCATGCCTTCGACGACGACGATCGCGAATTTCCCGAGTGATTCGCGGACGTAGGGCTCGTTGAGTCGCGAGGCGAAGCCACCGAAGAGCTCCTAGCCTTTGTGGTAGCCGCTGACGTAGCGGTGTTTGTTGGGTTTCTTGCCTTCCGGCTTGCCGTCGCGCATCCACTTCTGCCATTTTGTCTCGAACGTCAGGTCTCGACCGGAGTAGCTGACAACTTCGCCTCGTTCGTTTCGGTGTGTGTAGACGAGGTAGTTCTTGCGGAACAAGGATCGACAATTGCCGGGGATCCAGCCGACGCCCCATTTCTTCATCAGTTCCGGCGTCATCCATGGTCGTTTGCGAATGTACTGAGCGGCTTCGGGACTCATGTCGGCCACGTCAACGATCAATTCTTCGTGCAAATCCGCCAATGCTCTGGCCGCTTCCTTTTCGTGGCGAATCAGTGGCACGTTCACGGGTTTCGGGGCGGGGGCTTCAACTGGTTTGGACGCGGGCGGCCGGTTTCTCGCGGCGGAATCGGCAGGTGCTGATCCCGTGATTTCAGGCAGTTTGGCAACCGCGGCTTTGAATTCATCGCCTCGAAGTCGACCGCCCGCTGGCGCCTGATTCTTTTCAAGACCGTGCAGCAGCGTCCGCAGGTTGCCTCGCACGCCGCACGTGTGGCAGTAGATGTGGTTCACTGTGTCGTCCAGTCGAACTGTCAGGTTTCCGTACTGACTGTCGGAACATGCCTCATCGAACACGCACTGTATTCGGTGTTCACCGGTAGTTTTTGTTGTTGGCGGTTTGCCGTAGTGCGTCAGAACCTGATCGACGCTGGTTTGTTCGATCAATTGGTCCACGTCGTTCATGTAGCCAAACTTTTGTCGTGACATGCAAGCGGAAGTTTCAGATTGCCGTCTGCGGGCACGAAAGGGGAGTTGTTCTAAATCAGTTTGCTCGTGAAAACAGCATCAAACTGGAAGCAAGTGGATTCGCCATGTATCCGGACTGTGCTTTCCGTGTCGAAACCCCGGACGATCGTGGTTTCAATTTAGTCTTGGAAGTCAAGCCAAACTACTGCCGGTGCTGTCGATTGCTGGTGGCCCCGCATCGCCAGCAGTGGCGGTTCCGAGTCGAACACTCTCGGATGTTCCGAGAATCGGTCATCACAACGCGAAGCTGTGCCACACGGGCCGCTCCCGAAGTGGTTCGTCCGAAGGGAGCGGATAACTCACAAAATGCGACTGTTGATTGAATCGCCCGCCGGCAACACGCGTGGACCAGTCTTCACTGAGTCACTGCTGCGAACTCGACATCGAGCCAACCCGAAACGAATCAATGGCCCGCTTAATTGTTGGGATTTGATTGTGTAGGGTGGGTTAAGGAGCCAAAGCGACGCCGATCCACCACACGTATCCGCCCCGTATCGACAAAGAAAAGGGGGGGTCTACATGGCTATCGCCATTCGACCCACCGTACCTTTTTCGCCGTTCCCAGTGATGAAGCGGGCCATTGACACGAATGCCACTGTCGCTGCGAATTCAGGGCACAGCTTCCGGCGTTAGCCTTGCCGTCGACTGCCCCGATGAACTGCGTGTCCTGTTCATACAGGAACTGCAGGATGTCTTCGGGTTTGTGAAGGTTCGGCTCCGCGACTTCAGCACATTTTTCGAAGGGAACAGTCGGCCACGACGCATCGACTTTGTTGGGTTCATTGCTGTGGTCGAGTTTGCAGATTGCCGCCATGAGTCGTGCCGACATTCCGGAAGCGGACCGAACTGACTGCGTCGTTGTGATTGACGAATTCCATTCGTACCTCGCCGATGGCAACAGCACGATGGCGGACGCTCTGGCGGAATCACGTAAATACAGAACCAGCTATTTCCTATCGACGGCAATGCTGGAACAATTAGATCCCGCAACGCTGGTCGGCGTACTCGGTCACTGTGGATCGACCCTGTGTATGACGGTCGGCCCCCGCGACGCCGAAGTTCTTGCCAAATTACCTGGCTCTGGCCTGACGCCGGAAGACTGTGCATACATCGATAAGATCTATTCGCTCGATGCAACGCCAGAATCGAACCCATTGGCGTCAGAGAATCCTGACTTTCCGTATGAGCTTCGCGAGGCTTTGTTCGGCCTTGGTTCTCGCCATCTCAACCAAGTGCAACGGCCGAATACTTCAGTTCGGGACTTCAGTGTCACGGCCATCAG
The DNA here is from genome assembly GCA_041688835.1 of Fuerstiella sp. Lineage (GTDB taxonomy): Bacteria > Planctomycetota > Planctomycetia > Planctomycetales > Planctomycetaceae > Fuerstiella. The sequence continues at coordinate 12,076 of JBDNHJ010000298.1, read as the reverse complement.
GTGCATTAGCTCGTTTGAGATCTTCGACACGGCCCATGATTTTTGCTTGGGTCAGCCGTACGCACAGTGCGCTAATCGCTGAACATTCCTTGAGTCTTCTGGAAATCGCCTGAGGTGACATGTCGACCGGTGTTCGCTGTGTTTGATCAAGTTTTTTAGGCGAGGAACTCATCATTACCTTCCTGCAGTTTTTCGATGTCCACAAGGTCCTGCGGCCGGCCGGCCGTTCTTTTCATGGCGATTAGTCCTTGTTTCGAAACAACACCAATATGTTCGCCATCCAGTTCTGCAATCACACGATCCTGCCACACCGATTCCAGTGACGGACACACAAGCATCAGATCTAGCGGAACGAACATGTTGTCAATCACTTTTGACACGCGAAAAATCTTTCGCGCGTCTGCAGTGCCCGTGCCGAACGGAATGATTCCCGCTGGTATGAAGAAGCCAGCAGCTTCGGCGATCTTTTCCACTCGCGGCAGATCTTTCCTCCGAATCAGAATGTCAATATCTTTTGTGCCTCGCACAAAGCCATGAATCGCCATCGCCAGACCGCCGCACACGGCGTAATCGATGTTTTGGGTATTGAGAAGTCGCGTGAGGCTCAGTAGCTCCTGTGCTAAATCCATGGCGTGGCTCGGCTTTCCTGACCTTCGAATCGCAGCGTTCGATAAGCGGTACCGCTATCGAACGCTGCGATTCAGAAAACGGTTCTGCGTTGTCGGGCAAGTCGGCGGCAACCGGGCTAATCAGAATCGCGGTCCGCAGAATTGCGGGAGTTATCCGGCAGACATGAGCAAGAAAAGTCGATGCGGCCATGAAGGAAATCTCACGGTAAAAAGGAATGCATTAGAAACAGCAGGGTAGCCATCGAGTTCACATTTGACTCACTTTCCCTGTGCCGTTTTCCCCGGCCAGCGATTGTCCTGCGTGAGCTGATCCAGAAACGTCGACGCGGGCGACGTGGCCGACGTGAACACAACCGGACTTTGCAACGCCGCCAACGCAGCCGGGATGTCTGCCACCGACAGTACTCGCTGCAGATTCAGGATCTCACATTCGTACGGTTCGCTGCCTTCCAATGACACAACTCGCACCGCCGCCACGGGGGCATCAAACAGCGACGCCAGCATGACAGCCGTTCCTGTGGTGCCGCTTTCGGCCAGTGACAACTGATGGTTCTGCGGCAAGTGACTCCGCAGGACCTGTAGAGCCCGGCGAATGTCCCAGATTCGCATGGTGTCCGACGTGGTGCCGATCAACTGGAATCGACGTTCGATCTGCCTCAGCTTTCTCGGATCGCCGACCCACGCATCCGCCCCAACGCCACGCGGGGCGAACACCGCCACGGCGTGTCCCGGCTGAGAAATATTCTGTTCCAGATACTCGGCGAACGCAATACCGGGTTTCAATTCCGGCGCGGCGCCCAGCACGTGGGCGGCGTAGGATTTCCAGTGAGCCTGATCGGCGTGGAACAGTTCCAGATTTGTGATCGACTGCAACAATTGCTCGGGACTGACGGCGTCTTCACTGCGCTGAGCCACCACGTCCATCGACAGCGACACATGTTGCTGGCTGGTGAAGTGAATCCGCACCACGTCGAAATTTTCGTTCTTCAGCAATTCAACGCGTTCCAGTCGCACGGTGTTGTCCGCTTTCCACTGCGTGCCAAAATCGGGCCACGCTCGGAAGCATGTGTTGCGCAGTTCAGCCAGCATGTCCTGCTGCCACTGCTGAGGATTCTGCAGCACAATTTCGGCGGCCGTGGCCGAGTTGTTTGCGCCGGGTACGCCGAAACTGGTGGGCACAAAGGTTTCGTCAATCGTCGTGTTGCGTTCGTCGCTGGGCAAATCCGCGAAGACTCGCAACTGCGGCGGTTCGAAAAACTTCGTCGCCGTTTTTTCGATCAGGCTTTCGTCCTGCTTCAGCCAGCGGTTCATCCACTGGAACGAATGGATGCGCAGTTCTTGAGTATCTTTGTGAGGCCCTTCGGTGATCTGCAGGCCGAGATGTCTGGGCTTGTTGTACAGGTCGTAGATATGTCGCACTTCTTGATGCACGGCAACAACGCCGTCCAGAGGAAAGATGCTGTCTTTGTCGGTGTTGCTGATCAGCAGTGGTCGAGGTGCCACCAGAGCCGCGACCGTTGCGTAGTCCCAGCGTTGAGTATTCACCAGATACATGCAGTCGCAGTGGCCTTCCACACAGCCATCGACCACATGGTTCCGCAACGATGTGATGCCGGCGACGGGCACGGCGCATTGAATGCGATCGTCCAGAGCCGCAATCCACCAACTGTAGGCTCCACCTCCCGAACGTCCGGTAACGCCGAGGCGTTTGGCATCGACTTCAGGCCGAGTCTCCAGATAGTCTAGTGCGCGAATGCAGTTCCACGCTTCGACGCCAGCCGGCGTGTAGCCTCGAGAATTCCACCACCAGCGATCGTGGCTGTAAGTGCCATGATGGACTCCAGGAATTTCGCCAAGCTGCAACGTATCGATCGTCAGGCAGGCGTAGCCGTTGCGAGCATACCAAGCTCCATGATGCTGATAGCCCGCCTTGTTGCCGTAGCTGATGTTGCCATTTTTCTGAGCCGAATGACCGCACACGTACAGCACCGTTGGCAGTGGCCCGTCGATGGTTTTCGGCAGGTACAGATTCGCCGTCACGTACAGTCCCGGGCGAGACTGAAATTGCAGCCGTTCGACTCGAAAATCAGCTTCTTCCAGAACTCCTTGGATTTGCGGCCGCAGTTCCGTGCGTTCGGGAAGCGGGTTGAGTCCCAGCATGTCGAACAATTGAGCTCGCAGCTTCGGCTTGGCGGCTTCCCACTGTTCGAGTGTCGTGTACTTCTGCAGAGAACTCAGTCTTTCGATATTGGCAACTTCGGCTGCGAAGTACTTCGCCAGTTCCGGATTTTCATTCAAAGAACGATCGGCCGCCATGGATGTTGCGGCCAGCAGCAGGACAGTCAGAGACAGGTATTGCATGAGCGTGGGAGTTTCTGGTGGGAGAGGGAGGTGGGACGGAAGCCGCAGATGAATCCACGGATGAATCGCCTAGCGCGTGCGATTCCTGCGTGGGATTCCTGCGTGTTTCAAACATGCACGCTGAATGAAATCAGCAGCACTGTCTGCCATTCTGCCAATTTGGACGCTGCCTGTCATCCGTTTGAGACGTTTCGTGGCAAGGTGGGGCGATATGGATTTCGGTGTTCTGTTGTCGTGAAAGATTTGGACCCCATAAGCCACCCCGGCAGAACCATCGTCCAACAGAACACACAAACGGGTAATCATCCGCAAGCGCACCTATCTGTGTCCATCTGTGGTATCTGTGGTAAAATGACGTGTTGTGCTAGCATAAAATCTCGTCTGTTTTCTTTAGCGTTGTTTGGTGTCCGAGTCGAGTCATGAATGTCCCCGTCGATTTTTCTCAACGACCTGCGTCGGCCCAGTGGGAGCCACTTCCGATCCTGCGGGTTTCTGGTCTGTGCCTGTGGGTTTGGTATCGCCCTGCGAATGTTCCGCAAGGTTTGACAGTTAGCATTCCGGCAAATGTTTGCGCAACGTACTCGGCCGGGTTTCCGTTTACCATGGGTGATCTGTTGCTGGCCGCTGGGATCACGATGAACCAGTGGCACGCTGTTTCTGTGTTCGGAGGCTCATGGCAACTCGCAAACACGTTCGCCCCATTTCTGAACCTGCCGGTTCCGGCGATCGTCCCCGGCAGCCCTCCGGAAATTTCGATCGCGGTGGCGCAGTTTCCTATTGAGACTCCTGTGTTTCCGCCCGGGTTTTCCGATGTGGCTGGAGACACATCGGACGCTGCTGACCTAGAGTTGTCGATTGCCGATGACGATGGTTCCACCGCATCCATGTATCGTCGGATCGAAGCGTCTTGGAAAGCGACGATCCAAATGGAACGTCAGATGACTGGTCTGCGAGCGAAACTTGCCTCCATGATCGGGACGCTCGGAAAGCTGGATCGGGAATTGTCTCCAGAAGAGCGGCTGGCATCGGACCGTGAAGATCGCGACGCATGGCAGGACGCCAGACGTTGGCTACGGGATCTGACGACCAAGTGTCATCGAGAACTGAAGTCTTTCGATATCGGGATCACCAGCGGTGCCGGAAAACGGAACTGGATGGAGCAGATTTATCAGACGGTGATTGAACCGCGAACACCGACTGACGAGCTGGAGACATTCAGTCGCGAATTCGAAACCTACCGCAAGACGATGGTCACGCTGCAAATTGCGATGAACACCGCATTGCAGGGTGCTGGGATGAACGGAACGCAAAGGGCTCAACGGGTGCTCAGCGGGATTAGTCGCAAGGCCCGCGCCAAACGGTCGAAGAAGTAACGCCAAATCGTTCATATTTTATCCGCTCGATTGTGAGGACGGAATCTGAAAAACGTAGCGAAGTGTCGGATTATGAGATATTGTTTCATCAGGCGATGACACCCCCAGCAATTCACTTCAACAGCGAATTGAACCAATCTCCCGGATCGTCGACCGGAATAACGTCACAATCATGTGCTACCTGCTTACCGCCTTACTGATGATTTCACTCAGGCTACCTGACGCTCAAACCTTTGAAGCGATTCAGTGGAAACCTGCATTCACGGAACCGTCCGATTTGAAGATCGTGGCGTCCACCGTCGCCATGCTGACACACAGTTCACGCGCCTTCGACCATTCTGCAGAAACGCAGGAGGCTGTGATTAAAGCAGTGGCGTCGATGAAGGCCGCTGGACTGCCGGTGTTGTATCTTCACGACCAGTACAACCGCAACAATCCGCCTTGGATGTACCTGTACAACGACTGGAATCCGACCGCCTATCTGTCATCCGACGTGGGGCACTTCGATATCGATCTGTCTCAGGTGGAGCACGTGGTTTCCATGGGAGGCTATTTCGGCCAATGTCAGCGTTCAACAGTGACGGATGTGATTCGCTTGTGGTATCGAGACGGTCTGGACCACGATCTGCGAATCACTCAGGTCGTTGACGGAGTCTTCACGGTTGGCCAGCACATCGATAGTGAAGATTCTTACAGCGAGAAGATTCGATCGTTTCGCACCGACGAACTCCGGAAACGCCATCCCAAGGCAGTGCTGACGATCAATCAGATCGTTTCACGAATCGACACAGCTGATGAAATCGCCAAGTTTCTGCAACGGCAACTGCCAGCGGTTCCGTCCGACGTCAACGTTGTGATGGATGTCTTCGGCAACCCGGTCCCGCTGCAAATTATCAGTGCAGAAGCTCCGGTGCTGACGTTTGCCTATCGCGACTCCAACAACTTCCTAAAATTCGAAGCGCCGCAGGTTGACTGGACGCAGCCGACGAAATTGTGGCGAAACCGAATCGTGATGAAACGCCCCGTTGTGCCTGTTCAGGCGGAAGGCGTGCCTGCGATTGTCCCAAACTCTGAGCTGCCGGCGGTTGTGCCATTCCTTGGACCATTCAATGAGTCGTTGGTTGTGCCTCGCAACCCGACGACAGGGCCGGTGTTTATTGAGGGCACGATCGTTCCGCCGCTGTATATCGAAAGCCCGCCGTTTTATGACGGGTCTTCGACAATTATGACGGTGCCAACACAGATCACTATCGAACCTTAATCAACTCCACAACGAAGTGCAGATCGGCGAACGGTGGAACAGCGGGGGGTGATCCCTGAGCGCCGTATCCAAGTCGAGATGGCAGCCATAGTTCGATCATGCCACCTTCGCCAACCAATTGCATGCCTTCTGTCCAGCCTCGGACCACGCCGTTCAGTGGAAACGAAATCGGCTCGCCCCGGTCGTAAGAACTATCGAAGACACGGCCGTTGTCCAGCCAGCCACGGTAGTGAACGGTGACTTCGTTTCTGGCTGTCGGCTTTCGACCCTTGGAGTGTCGCAGCACCCGATAACGCAGCCCTGTGGCCGTCGTTTTGAACTCAGAGTCTGCATCACCGTCCATGCGACCAGCGCCAGCCTGCAAAGCCGGGTCATCCAGAAACGTTGTCTTGCCCGGTTCTGAAGCTGAGACCAGTGACACGTTCGAACGACTATCGCTCGCGCCGGCATCAGCGGCAACATCGACTTCAGCGTGGTCGACGGCAGCGAGGTCGGATCTCTTCCACGGATTGCTGCAGCCAGCCAGCACGGTTAGACAAAGGACGGCCAACGCCGTCATGCTGTTTGAGTAATTCATGATTCGTCCTGAACGATGAGACATCGGCGAATCGTTCGCCAATCGTTGAAGCGCCGAGGTTGCTAGATCTCGGCTGAGACGGAAAATGGTAAGCCGAATCCGGTCTGGCCGCTATGCGATTCAAACCGGCATCTTCGCGATTCGTGTTCGGATCGGCAAAATCTGCGACGCATGATGGTTTCAACGCGCGGATAATTCGGCGATGGAGCGATTTCGAGAATCTGAGTCCGGCCTGACGGCCATTCTTGCGACAATTGCCCCCGCGACAGCTCCCATCAGATGCCCGTCCCACGAAACATTCTCACCCACAGTCAGCGGAATCATGCCGGTGACCAGTGTCCACCCGTACATGAAGCCAACAATAATCGCGACCAGAATGGCCCCGATGCGACCTTCTCGAAAGCCAGCGACAATCAAAAACGTGATCAGGCCATAGATCAAACCACTGACGCCCACATGCGACGTGCCACCCCGGCCAAACGCCCACAGCAATGCTCCGCCCAGCAACACAATCAGCGGGACAATGCGATAGCTGTTGGCTCGCGAACCCGCCAGCAAACACAACAGTATGATCAGCGGCACCGTGTTGCCCAGCAGATGACTCCAGCCGTCATGCAAAAAAGGCATGGTGACAATGCCAACCAGCCCACCGACTTCGCGTGGGACCAGCCCCAGTGTATTCAATGTTCCCGGAACAATAAGGTCCAATAAAAAGACGGCCCAAATCGCGGCGACAAAAATCGCGACGCCGTGAAGTTCTTCAACAATGCGATGTTTCATGGTTTGACTGGCTGTGACACAGAATCAACGGAACTCAACGACGAACGCAGGTTCCCCGTTCTCGGATCAAAAAACATCAACGTCAACGGAGGCTGGTTAAGACAGTTCGCCCCGCAGTCCCGAACGATCGCCCATCGCAGCAGCGTCTTGCTGGTTCAGACATGCTCCCATACGGCTGGCCAACTCCGGCAAGCAACCATTGTACCAGCGGCTAAACGTCAGGTCTCCCGCTGGCGTGCCGGAGAATTTGATGGTATTGGTAAAGAAGCCAGCATCTAGTTCTGCCGTGCATTCGCCGCTGGCAATTTCCACCAGAATGTCGCTTCTTAGGAACCGCGGCTGAACAAGCGTCCAACCAGATTCCGTCTTGCGCAGTCGACATCGCGTGCGTGCCGGAAACGGTCCCAGAACCGCTGCCGGAAACACGACCAGTTCAGATTCTGCAACACTCTTCGGCGCCGCAAAGAATGCCCAGACAGCGTCCAGTAACGCTGAGCGAAAAAAAACTTCTCGCCGGTAGACCCAGCTAAACACAAACGCGGCGGCCACAAACATCACCAGATTGATTCCGGTGGCGATTGTTGGGCTGTATCCGTAGATCGCCATCAACACAGCGCAGGCCGACTTGTTGGCCACTTCGAACATCGCGTCGATGGCTGGAATGGGAGTAATCCAAATCAGAACTTCGAAAAAGAACTTCACCGTGTTGATCACAAAGACGTTAATCGCGGCGGCAACCATCAGTAAGGTACTGGTTGTCGCAGACACGATTCCGAGTTCCACCATCGATAGCTGTTCCAGATCCGGTGCTTCTGCGCCCATCATCAGCTTCAGTGCCAGCAGCGTGATGATGCCGGCCCAAGCTTCGATCTGGTCGACAGCCTGAGCAAACGGTTTACTGACTTTTGTCAGGCGAGGAATCGAGGTGATCAGTGTGAGCACCAAAAACGTCCAGAAGATGGCTGGATTGTGCAGCGGCGATGCGTCGCCGAGGAATGCGTTGTCCGGCGAAATCCAAGCGCCACCATACAGCGACATCGCCGCCAGACACAGGATGCCAAAGAACGGTGATAGCGCCACTGGTGCTAGCGGACCTAACCAGTCGGCAACGCCCAGCGTCTGACCAAACTGCTGATAGGCCGTGACATCGGCGGCAGAAAAATCGATCTGCGTTTCCCGTGCTTCCAGCGCCTGCGGCTCAGGAAGTTCCTGAGCCATCACCGAAGAAAACAGCAGGCACGCCATGGCTGTGGCGATCACCACTCTGGTTTTCGACTGTAAGCAGAAAACAGGCATCAATGAAGTTCTCTCTACGGTTTTTCGGTGCGTTGCCACGACAACCCGAACGGCCAACGCCGCAGTAGAATAGCCTGTCCGTGGCTTGTGGTGAAGCCAGCTGGCCATCGTGAACTCGCGAAGATATTGACTTCAAGGGCACATCGCTGCTATACGCACCACAACGCCACGCTCATCCCATTGTGCGGTGATAGCGTCTTTCACTCGTTTTTTTCGGTAGCCTGACATGCAAGAACTCAGCAATTCGAACAAGTCGCCGCGGTCACCGTTCGCTGGTACGCGGCGTCGCAAGCTGCTAGTGGGCCTACTGACTGCGGCCAGCGTTTTGCTGGCAACGGAATTCGTTCTGCGGTTTTTCGTACCGTCACAAAACAGCACGCGGTTTCAGCAGATCAATGAGATCGTCGTGTTTCTGGGCACGCACGAATCGGATCTGATGCTGGATTTTGATCCTGATCGATTCTGGAAACTGAAACCCAACATCCGCATCACCGACGCGGACAACACATTCTGGCAGGGCCAAGTGTCGAATTCGCTAGGTTACCGCAGTCCGGAATTCACGCTCAACAAACCGCGTGGCATGATTCGAATCGTATGCTTCGGAGACAGCAGCACGTTCGGGATCGGTGCGACAATGGAAGACACGTGGCCTTCGCAGCTGCAAGCAATTCTGCAGGCGGAATCGACTTCGGGAGGTCTTTCGGGGCCACGTTATGAAGTCATCAATGCTGGCGTGCCGGGGTATACGTCCCATCAGGGGCTCCAATACATGCGTCAGGAAATCGATCGACTGCAGCCGGATATCGTGTTCGCATCATACGCCAACAACGATTTCTGGCATTGGGACCAGCAGACGGATGAAGAACACGCAACGCGATTGAAGACGAGTCAGGGAACGCGCGACATTCTGCTGAACAGCCGACTGGCGGAACTGATCGAACGTGGTGTTTCCGGTTTGCGCCGTCCGACAACGGTAAAAACGGAGCAGGGCGATTCACCATGCCAGCATTGGGCCGCAGCGGCCACCGAAAATTATTTCGAACCGATTGATCGTTGGACAAAACGCGTGCCTCTGGTTGCATTCGAAAGCAACATCAATCACATGGCCGATCTGTGCGATTCTCGCAAGGTGCCACTGATCTTAGTCAAGTGGCCGGACCAGCCGCAGGCCGCTGGCCGCTGGAGTCCTCGGATTGCCTATCAAGATGTTCTGGAATCGATCGCTGCTGAACGAGGTTTGCAGGTGGCCGATGCCGTTGAGCAGTTTCAGTTGAACCGCAGTTGGTCCGTCCACACTTATATTCCCAATGACATCGTACACGTCAATCGCGCAGGAAACGCGCTCGCCGCCATTGCCGCTGCCACCGCCATCCGGCGCGTGGAAGCCCAGAGCAGGGCACTGACAAACTAAACCCCAAAACTGTGTAACAAACTGCCGGAATGTCCGCTGTAGTGATCAGTGTCAGTCGAATTCACGATCCCAGCGGTCCAATCACCGGAAATGGTGCTCTCATGAAATTTTCATTCCACCACATTCTTATCAAATCTGCCCTAAGTGCAGCTGTTCTCTTAAATCTCATTTCCGCCGCACCAGCAGACGTCAAAGTTTATAACGAGACGCTGAAGTCGACGGCGTGGGTGCTGGCGAAGAATGGCGACTCAACATCCAGCGGCACTGGAGTTATCGTGAACGCCGAAAAGAAACTCTTGGTCACCAACCTTCATGTGGTCGGAGAGGCTCGATCTGCAGTCATCTTTTTCCCGGAAACGAAGAACGGCAAGCCAGTCGTTGATCGTCAGTATTACCGCGACAACGTCAAGACACTGGGCATTTCCGGTCGAGTTCTCACTGTCGATCGCAAGCGAGATCTCGCCCTAATCGAACTCGACCGACTTCCCAGCGGCGTTCAGGAAATTGCTCTCGCAGAATCCAGCCCTGGGCCCGGCGAAAATATCCAGTCCATCGGCAACCCCGGATCATCGGGCGCTTTGTGGGTCTTTACATCAGGCACCGTTCGATCTGTCTATCAGAAACAGTTCAGCACAGAAGTTGGCGAACACGACTTCATGGTCGTCGAAACTCAATCACCGATTAACTCCGGCGACAGTGGCGGCCCGGTCGTGAACGACAAAGCAGAACTGGTGGCGATCTCACAGGCAATTTCTCCGAAAGCACAGCTGATCAGTTACAGCGTTGATGTGTCGGAGGTCCGCACCTTTCTGGCCTCCGATTGGAAACCAGCCCCACTGCCGATTGCTGATGTTCTGAACAAAGCCGACATGCGATTTCGTAAAACGAAAGACAAAGACGGCATTCTGGAAGTCTCGTTGGAGCAAAAGGATAAGCAGACACAGAAAGTCTTCGTCAGCGATGACGTTGATACCTACCAACAGGCCGACATTCGTAAAATCTGGTCTTTGGCCGCAACGCTCAAAGAAGCTCCAGCATTGGAAACCACCACCCGACTGCTGCGAGAAAGTGCGGGCACGAAGATGGGCGCCTGGAGCATTGAAAAATCAGACGCCGGTGACTACCTGCTGATCTACGTGTGCAAGGTCGACGCAACCTGCAGCCCCAAGACGCTGAAAAGCACAATGGAATATGTCGGCAAACTGACGTCCGAAGCCAAGACCAGCCTGACACCCAAAAGCGACAAAGAAGACCCCGCCGATCTACTGAACGACTGGCTAAGCAAATAGTCGGTCGCCGTGTTTGCCTAGGTGACTTCGATCGAATTAGTCCGCTTTGTAGCGGAATGGCGCAAGCCGTCCGGTGTCATGAGACCGGGCAGCTCGCTCCGCTCCGCTACTTTTGAAATGATGCAATCGACATCCCACAAGCAAAGTTGTGCGGGTGTGATGACGACAATTGTGGACGGCGGGAATCTTGAATGACTGTTCGGCGTCAAAAGCCGATGCTTCGGCGAGAGACGTCCACCATTGACAGCCGGTCGGGCTCAAAATATTTACAGTGATCTCGAAATTCCGCGAGAGAATCACCAACTTTTCTCCACACCGCGGCGACGATTTTGGAATTCTTCTCAGAAACCAGCGACCGTTGACTTCCCAACTGCGTGTAACGTATGCGAAAGAAGTCTTGTACGGATTTGAAGCAAACGGTGCTCAGTCCGCGTGGCTAACGTTCCTAAGTTATCGTTGAAGGTGGAATTGATGGTTGTGCAGAACTGGCTTCAGACGTTGCGGATGACTTTGCAAGACACCGTCCGCCAGCGGCGTGTGAGTTTAGGCGGGGGGGGGCAAACGGCGTCGCAATCGTTCCTTTCGCAGCCACGCGGTTGAACCTGTGGAAGCTCGGGTATTGCTGAGTGCCAGCAGCATCGACACCGATGTGTACGACACGTCTAGTGACGATTATTACGCTGGCTACGACATGGAGACCTACGAATACACAACCGATGCGCCTGATGATCCGTACAGCGACATAGACTATTTCGATCTGGCTGCCAACAGTCCGCTGGGCGATCAAGTCAGCGAGTACGAAGATGAATTTTACGAGTACGAGAGCTACTCAACGGGCCAAGCCGATGGGGCGTACGAAGACGTCGTTGAAGATTCGTCGTACGAAACGTTCGACGACTCGATGTACGAAAACCCAACGTACGAATTGCCAGACACCCAAACCGGCGACGATGCTCCTGCGGTCAACGACACGCCAGCAACAGGCGACGATCCGGACACAGAAAACACGGTCGCCCCGTTTGCTACGGCAAAGTTACTGAATCTGGACACGAGTGCGCTTCCATTGCACGCCCTGCGCGATTCATTGTTCGAGGTTCAG
>JBDNHJ010000297.1:0-29363 GCA_041688835.1 Fuerstiella sp. | reverse complement strand
CCCCCCCCCCCCCCCCCCCCCCCCCTCTGAGGCCATTCCGCATGACCGCTTCTGACGAAGCCTTGCCGTTTGTGAAAATTTTTACGGATGGCGCGTGCAAAGGAAACCCGGGCCCCGGCGGATGGGCGTGCATTCTGCGGCACCCAGCCAGCGGCAAAGAACGTGAACTCAGCGGCGGCGAACCAGACACGACTAACAATCGCATGGAGCTGCAGGCTGTGATTTCTGGCTTGAAATCCCTGTCGCGCCGCACCAAAGTCGAAGTCATCACAGACAGCACGTACGTGGCCAAGGGGTGTGAATCGTGGATGAAGGGCTGGAAGGCGCGCGGTTGGAAACGCAAGGAAGGCAAGCAGCTAAAGCCTGTCCTAAACGTGGAGCATTGGATGCAGTTGGACGAACTTCTGGCACAGCATCAAGTGACCTTCACGGTGGTCAAAGGGCACTCCGGCCACGCAGAAAACGAACGCTGCGACGAACTCGCCGTCGCCGCCGCCGAAGCCATGCGGGCTTAGGCTTAGGGTGGAGACTTGAGACTTCGATTTTGTGATTTGGGTTTGCTGAGGACGTGTCCCGCAACGCAGGAATGAATGGATTCGTCGGCACGGCGAAACGTTTGACCCGACTCGCAGAGAAGGCTTCTGATTCCTGTGCTTTGCGCAGGAGTCGTCCGGAAACAGTTGCCCTGAATGCCTCAACCTGCGCGCCGTGGCAGCGGCAGTTATTGCTGGCATCCGGTGGCTTTTACGCGGCTCACCGATTCCGCTCGATTTTGTGCGTTGTGCCGTCAATGTTGATTGCATCAGTTGTCGATGTTATTCCTGCGACGGACCGCTCGAATTGGGGGTCATTTCTTGACGCCGTCTATCGCACTATCTGCAAACACGAGACCCGCTGTCTCCTGAAAAGGAATGATTGAGATGAAGCGTTCATGGCCAATGTACTCGCTGTTGCTATGTGGCAGCGTAATGATCGGATGCGGAGATGCGGTTGATTCTGCCGTATCAGAAACCACTCCCAGCTCAGCTCCTGCCCCGGCGGCAGCTGCACCGGCTGTGGAAGCTCCTACCGACCCGCTGCTGGTCGGAATTGAATTCGACGATCCACAAGAATATGCAAATGCGTTAACAGCGTACGAATCACAGCCGACAGACATCGCTGCCGTTGAAACCTACGCCGGCACACTGCTCAGCATGGCTTGGGCACACGCTCAGGGCGGCAACGCAGAACTGTCTGACGAAGCACTGATCCGAGCCGGTCAGGTTGTTCTAAAAGCTCAGGCGGCTGGCGTGAAACTTCCCGTTGCTCCTGAGTCATCATTGCAGGCTGAAATTTTGTATGGCTATGCCTGCGTGCTGGGCAAGACAAAGCAAGGTGCAGACTCTTTGGCCGCACTTGGCAAAGCTGTCGATGTCGGTTTCAGCAACGTGCAGATGTTAAAGACAGACAAGGACCTCGAATTCACGCGAACACTGCCAGAATACAAGAGCCAGCTGGTTGCATGGGAAGCTCACTTCGCCAAGCTGAAAGCAGAATACGAAGCAAAGCTTGTCGAGAAAGCCAAGACAGACCTCAAAGAAGGCCAGACCTTCCCGTTTGACTTCAAGCTGATCGACGTTAACGACAAGCCGATTACCCTGAGCGACCTCAAGGCTGGCAATTCAGCAAATCCTAAAGGTCAAGTTTCTGTCGTCAACATCTGGGGAACGTGGTGCCCACCTTGTCGCCAAGAAGTCGCGTCGTTTGTGAAGCTGCAAGACAAGTACGGAAAATACGGCTTCCAAATGATCGGCCTCAATGATGAACGAGGCGTCAGTGCAGAAGCGAATCTGTCGACCGTGAAGAACTTTATGGCCAACAACAGCATGAACTATCCATGTGCCATGATCACGCCAGAAGTGATGGAACAGCTGCCCGAATTTCAGGGGTTTCCAACCACTCTGTTCATCGACCACCATGGCAAAGTGCGTCTGAAAGCCTTCGGCTATCATGAGCACAAGTATATGGAAACTGTCGTCCACCAGCTGATGACAGAACAAGCTCGTGAGTTTCAGAATACGGCCACCAACTAGTCGCCGACATCTGCCTCATCCAAGCTCATAGGGTCAGGCAATGATTCACTCAGCGGAACGATGTGTACCCAAAACGGTCCACATTGTTCCGCTTTTTTCGTAAGTCAACGCTGATTCGGGAAGACCTAGATTCGATGCCCATCACCACCTGTTTGTTCGACATGGGAAATGTCTTGGTCTACTTTTCTCACCAGACAATGTGCGAAAATGTGGCGGCTGTGTGCGACACCTCCGTCCCTGCTGTACAGGATCTGCTGTTAAAATCCGGACTGAATGCGCGGCTGGAATGTGGCGAAATTTCCGAGGCGGAATTTCATCAGCGGATCGAAGCGGACCTCAGAAAACTGGTTGACTTCGAAGCGTTGAAACACGCTGTGGGCAATATCTTTCGACTCAACGAAACCATCGTGCCACTACTGGACGAAATTCGATCACTCGGAATCAGGCTGGTCCTGTTGTCGAACACCAGCCTCACGCACCTCAGGTTCATTCAGGAAAACTTCGACGTCCTGAATCGATTCGACGCCTTCACGACGTCGTACGAAGCAGGAGCCTTAAAGCCGGCCGCCGCGATCTACGAAGACGCCCTTCGCAAGGCAAATTGTGCGGCTCAGGATTGCTTCTACACGGACGATATCGAAGACTACGTGATAGGAGCTCGTCGATTCGGCATCAACGCGGAAGTGTATACCGAAACCAGCCTCACTCGAACTGCGCTGCAGCAGCTGGGCGTCGCTGTGAGTTCCTGATTTCACCCGCCTGAATCATCCCACCACGAGTTCCCGCCAATGAATACATCTTGCCGCTTGTCCATCACTGCCTGTCTTGTTTGGCTTGCCTGCCTGAAGTTCGTGACGCCGTTGGTCGCGCAGGACAAAGCGACAGAAACGCCACCCGCAGCAATCGCTTCCGAACAGCCAGATCCGACGAACCCCGCAGCCGATGCCGTGGCGATTCCTGCGGGAATTTTAGATGGAGGCACCGAGTGGTTGAACACGTCGGGGCCGATCGATTTGAAGGATCTGCGTGGTAAGGTTGTACTGCTGGATTTCTGGACCTACTGTTGCATCAATTGTATTCACGTGCTGCCAGACTTGAAGTTCCTCGAAGAAAAATACGACAAGCAGCTGGTGGTGATCGGCGTCCATTCTGCAAAGTTTGACAATGAAAAACTGTCGCAGAACATTCGGGACGCAATTTTGCGGTATGAGATCAAGCACCCTGTGGTCAACGATAGCGAGATGCTGATTTGGCGAAAGTTCGGCACGCGCTCTTGGCCGACTCTGGCCTTGATTGACCCCGAAGGAAAATTCGTGGGGTCTCAGGGAGGGGAAGGTCATCGCGAACTGTTCGACACCGTGATTGGTAAGCTCGTCGAATACCATCGCTGGAAAGGAACTCTGGATGAGACTCCGATGGTGTTCGATTTGGAAGAAAATCGGACCCAGCCAACTGCTCTCCGATTTCCCGGAAAGGTTCTGGCGGATGCGGCATCCAATCGATTGTTCATTTCCGACAGCAACCACAACCGCATCGTCGTGACGGATCTGTCGGGCCAGCTGCTGGATGTAATCGGCAGCGGGCAAATTGGCCACACAGACGGTGACTACGCAACTGCCGAATTTGATCATCCGCAAGGCATGGAACTGATCCAAGACACGCTGTATGTGGCCGACACAGAAAATCATCTGCTGCGTACGGTGAATCTAACAGCAAAGACCGTCACCACGCTGGCAGGCACGGGAAAACAGGGGCGACCGCGAGTTCTGCAGGGTGATATTCTGAAGACGGCGTTGAACAGTCCGTGGGATCTGTGCCACATCAACGGAGTTCTGTACATCGCGATGGCAGGCCCGCACCAGATTTGGTCTCACGAAATTGGCAGCAGCAGAATTCAAGTCTACGCCGGAAACGCTCGCGAAGACGTCATCAACGGTTCACTATCGGATTCCTCGTTCGCACAGCCATCTGGCTTGACGGCCAATGGCGATGGAACGTTTTTCTATGTCGCGGACAGCGAAGGATCGTCCATTCGCCAAGTTCCGACCGCAGAAAACGGGACTGTCACCACAATCGCCGGCACGTCCGAGTTACCGCGTGGGCAGTCGCTGTTTGCGTTCGGTGATATCGACGCAGTTGGCGATCAAGCACGGCTGCAGCATCCGCTGGGTGTGGCCTGGCACGCAGGAAGTGTTTACGTCGCGGATTCGTACAACCACAAAATTCGTAAGATCGACCTGCAGACTCAAGCCGTCAGCACTTGGATGAGTAACGGCGACGCGAACGATGCGCTGTCGCCCGTTCAGCTGAAGGAACCCTCTGGCCTAAGTATTTCTGATGGCAAGTTGTACATTGCCGACACCAACAATCATCGAATTATCGTCGCCGACCTGACCACCAAAAACACCTCGATCTTCGCCATAAATGGCCTGTCGCCTCCGCCGCAAAAAATTGTGCGTCGCACGCCACCGATGCTGCATGCGATCTCAATTCCAGAGCAACAAATCGCAGCTGGCGAAGTGGTCGACCTAAGCGTTGACCTGTCCGTGCCGACTGGTCACAAGCTGAACACGTTGGCTCCCGTGGTGTGGGAGGCCTTCCTGATTGAAGGCGATCAGATTCTTGCCCCAGACGCACTGCAAGGCCGAAAAGCGGCCGATGTGGAAGGCACGTCTGCCGAATTTCAGATTCCACTGTCCCAAGATGCTGGAACCGCCACAATTGCGATCACCATGAGCTACGGATATTGCGACTCAGACAGCGCCGGCATCTGCAAGCTCGCGACGGCCACATGGACATTTCAGCTAACGGTCAATGAAGACGCAGCGGCCAGCAGTATCGAACTTTTGTTTCCTGCCGCAGTGACCTCTGCTGTCAAGCCTCAACTAAAATCCGGGGCTGAAGAAAATGAATGACCCCACGGTAGCAGACGAGAACATCGGCGATCAGTTGCCCGCGCAGGGTCGTCTGATGGGCATTGACTACGGCACAAAACGCGTCGGCGTGGCGATCTGCGATCAGTTCCAAAAGATCTCCAGCCCGCTGCATAATTATCAGCGACATAGCCGCAAGGCCGATGAACACTTCTACAAGAGTGTCCGGACAGAATACGAAATTGTCGGGCTAGTGGTCGGCCTTCCCTTGCACATCAGCGGCGATGAAAGCGAGAAATCGACCGAAGCGCGGCAGTACGCGAGCTGGCTAGCCAAAATTACAAAGTTACCGTTCGCATTTCAAGACGAACGCTACAGCAGCGTACAAGCCGACGCGATGATGATGCAGGCGAACCTATCACCCCAACAACGACACGCCCGGATCGACATGATGGCCGCGCAAATTCTACTGCAAGAATACATCGATCGCCGAACAAACCTGCAGGCTGCGGCGTCGGGTTAGGGCTTTACAGAGAACCATCCATCTTGGCCATCTTTCAGCTAGATCGCCGTGAATTGACATCACAGAGAGTTTGTTGTTTCCATGCGTACCGCTCATATTATCACGCGACTGATTATCGGCGGGGCGCAGGAAAATACGTTGTTCAATGTGGACGACCAACATCACATTCATGGCGATGAAGTGTGTCTGATTACCGGCCCTGGACTTGGTCCTGAGGGGACTCTGGAACGACGGGCGATTGAGCGGGGTCTGGATCTGAAGCTGTTGCCAGAGATGCGGCGGAACCTGCATCCATGGCACGACATGCAGTGCTATTTTGCCCTGAAACGCATGCTGAAACAGTACAAGCCGGACATCGTCCACACTCACAGTTCCAAAGCCGGAATTCTTGGTCGTCGTGCTGCGTATGCGTTGGGGATTCCTTGCGTGCATGGGATTCATGGGGCGTCATTCCATTTTGGCCAACCGGCGATTCTGTACAACGCCTATAAAATTGCAGAGCGAATGGCGGATCGGTGGTGTCAGCATTTCATTTCTGTCTGCAACGCGATGTCGCAACAGTATCTTGATGCTGGCATCGGTACGCCGGACAAATTCACGACCGTCTTCAGCGGCATGGAAGTCGACCATTTTCTGCATCCCGGACGCTCGCGAGAAGCCGTCCGGCAGTCTCTTGGCCTGCATGATACCCATGTGGTTGTCGGCAAAATTGCCAGACTGTTCAATCTGAAGGGGCACGAATATCTGATTGAAGCGGCCCCGAAGATTGTTGCAGCAGTCCCCAACGTGCGATTTCTACTGATCGGTGATGGCAGTCTGACACAGCAATGTCAGCAGCGCATCGCAGCACTGGGGCTGTCAGATTACTTCATCTTCGCTGGCCTAGTGCCACCCGACGAAGTCGCCGAATACATCGCAGCGATGGATGTTGTCGTTCACACCAGCGTTTGGGAAGGACTGGCGCGAGTGCTTCCTCAGGCCCTGATTTGCGGCAAGCCGATTGTCAGTTACGACATTGATGGCGCGCCAGAGGTCTGCATTCACGATGTAACAGGATACTTGGTGCCGCCTCGATCGATCGACGAACTCGCTGGGGCAATCGCCCAACTTGCCAACGATGCTGTTCTGCGTGAACAGTTCGGGCGAACAGGACGAGACCGCTTTGCACCCCAGTTTCGACATCAGTACATGACAGAACGTGTCCGCGAAGTGTACGCCAAAGTGCTCGCCGCTCGTTGAAATGTTGGCGTATTTCGGAGCGGTTTTGGGAACAGGTGTGGGCTGTCAAAACAAGTTTCTTAGTTTAACCGCGTGGGCATCGCCCCGCGCGTTTTCCGCACAACACGCGGCCCGATGGGCACGCGGTTAAACAAGTTTTCTCCGAAAACCCCACGACATGCACCTCAAGCTGCAGAATCGCGTCTCACCCGGTCGTTAGGATCAATCGAGTTCCTCGGCCCGTACTGACCAACACATCTGGAAGGGTGATTAGGCCGTCGGCATCCGCTTGAATTCGGCCTTGCTGAACCGACTGACCGCTGGCAGCGTCAATGGCTTGCCATGCGACGTCTTGTCCCGGCGTGACAGAAAACTGCTGCAGGTTCTGAGGTGTCAGCGATGCCGTTTGGGGACTGGTCAGCGACCTGACTGTCACTTCGTAGCGGTCTGCCGTATCTACGATGGGCGTGTCGAAGGCGTTCCATGCGGTGGCCCAGTCGATGGTCAGATTGTAGTAGTCCGTCCCGAAATCCGTGGGGACTGCGGGGCCCGAAAAATCGGAACCGGCCACGGCGATGTAGCTGGTGTCGTTGCGATATTGCCATTCGCCAAGTCCAAAATCACGACCGCTGAATAGGTTTGGCACTAGGAAGTCGTAGCCCAGCCAGCCATGCCCGGCGTCTCCACGAAGTTCGGCCGCATAGGCGACGGATGACGCCTGAACGTCGGCCAAGAACGGCTGTCCCTGAGTTTTCCAGTCGATGATATCGTCCAGCTTGCCGAAACCGAACATCAGGTACGAAATCGGTTCGCCGCGTCGACGTACGAGCTGCTCACCGTGATCCAGCCAGTCCCAGACACCCGTCGCTTCCGGTCCACCGGCGTTGTATCGCGTGATCAATTCTGCATGGGGGCCGTCGTTGACGATTTCCAAATTGGTATCGACGCGTCCCCACAACCGCTCAAATTCGCTCAGGAAGAACGTACTGTTCTGATAGTCAGTCATTCCTTGGCTGGCATAGATTCCGGCAAAGAAGTCACCGTAGTGAATTCCCAAACCCAGCGCGCCTGATCCACCCATCGAATGGCCTTCGGCGGCAATGCGAGCCGTATCGACGTTGAATTCCGCCACCACTTCGTCAACAGCTTTCAGAACCCGCTGTTCTGTAAAGTTCTCGATGACTCCCGCATTCGGAATCGCACCGTCAACTCGGTAATCGTGATCGGCAGAAAACCCGTACCACCAAGTATGCAAACTTCCTCGTTCTTCGCCGGGGTCATCGGGATGAATCTGAATTTCCTCAATCCCAAACGGCGTTTCGCTCAAGAATGGATGTCCCTCACTGTAAGCATGCAGCACGACCTTCAGCGGATATTCCGTCGACGGATCGTAATTTGATGGCAACGTCACGAGGTAGTTGAAAGCGTAGCCTTCGAGCGTCGGGTTCCAGTTTTCGTAATCCATGTAGTGCGTGTACAGCCGACCTTTGCCGCTGTGGGTCGCATCCGCCAGCACGGCTGTAGTTTGCGAAACCGTTTCGCTGACAGCCGAATCTAGACGTTGAATTCGATCGACAGACGTCTGCCACACACCGCTGGGCAATGTGGCCACGGCATAGTACGCCTTGCCGGAATCGCCCTGTTGCGTGGTGTAGACGAACAACCCGGTGTCATCGTCCAATGGAGCGGCCAGATCTTCGATCACAAAATGAGTTGGTGCGCCAGAGCGGGCCGTCTTGTGAACCGAAGTGTCGTCGTCCAGCGGCCCCCAACGATCGGTCAGCAGTTCGGCAGCACTCAGATTGTCGGCGGTGATGCGTTCGCTATGTCGATAGATCTGATACTGCTCGCCATCGATCGATGTGTCTTCGGCCCACGTCAAAAACGTCTGTCCATCACGATGGAACGCTTCAATTCCCGCACCCACAACCAGCGTTGATTCGCCTGAAGTAGGTGTCTCTGGAATTGGCTCTGGAATTGGCTCTGGAATTGTCTCTGGTATTGGTTGAACCGGCAGTGCTGGAGGAGGAGTAACCGGGACAGACTCCATCGACGATGTTCCAGCTGTTCCGGGCGTTCCGGCTGTGCCTATCGCAACCACCGATGAACCTGCGACCGCCGTGCCAGCCGTACCAGCCACGGTATTGTTTGATTCTGGCGACAGCGTGGCGTACTCGATCACGCTCAACGAAGCAACGTCCACGATCGCGTCGGTAAAATTGATGCGTTCCACGTTGATCATGCGATTGACATTGGTCTGGCCATTGAGTGCTGGGCCAACAATTTCGACATAGCCGTCCTCCCGTCGACGAAACTGATAGTCGTCCATTCCGCCGCCATAGATGACCATCGTATCGACGCCATCGCCACCATCGATTGTATTGTCGCCCAACGGCGCATAGATTTCGTCGTCACCGCCGAAGGTTTGCATGGCGGTGTCGCCATCATCGGTGGCCATCCATTCGGACAGGTCCGAACCGTCCTGAGCTCCAGCAGACATCAGGACCAGTGGTTCCAGAGTTTCAACTCGGACACAAGAATGCAGGGGGCGTTTGCGCATGGAAATTGTCAGTGGCGGGAGTTGGCTTGCAGTGGTCGCAGAAACGAAATCTGCGTTTGGACACATTCTCAACGCCAACCCAGCTTTTCGATGCGTCGACGGTCAACGTTTCCCAATTGGATCGGTCATGCGGTTGCCACATGCCGGATTTGACAGCCTGTTGCCAAAACGCAACAACTCAAATCGACTGACATTGGGCGTGAGCTACCGGAACGGAAAAGAAAGGCGGCCTGAGTCGCAAGCGGTGGCGTTACGCGCGAACTTTGTAGCCCAGCTTTTTCAATTCCGACTGAACGCGGTCCAGTTGCTTGCCTTGAATCTCGATCTCATCGTCCTGAATTGTCCCACCTGCACCACAGGCGGTTTTCAGCTTCGTCAGCAGATCGGGCAAGTCATTGCCTGCAGGATCAAGCCCGCGGATCACGGTCACCATTTTGCCGCGTTTGCGTTTTTCAACCGCCAGTTTCGCGGTTTGTTGTTCTGGCGGGGTCAGCACGCGCGGTGGTTCGGGGGCGGGAGGACACTGGCAATCAGACTCCAATTCGTCGCAGGTTTCGCAACGCGGGGGTCGATCGAAGGCAGTGCCGGCGAAGAGTCTGGTCATCGGAAAAACTACTCTGCGCCCAAACCTGTGTCAGCCGTGATGATGATGTCGTAAGCATCCGCACTGGTTTCGGCCGTTCGCAAATCATCCAAAAAATCGGGCAGCTGAAACAAGCGACTCAAGCGAGCCAAGACTTTGAGGTGAGTGCTGTCGTCGCGTGTGAGCACCAGAAAAAACAGATCCGTCATTTGTCGCTGAGGCCCGCCGAAGGGAATGCCGGACAGCGTGCGTCCAAAAGCAATCACCGATTCGCCCAAGGCATCCGGCATACGATTGGAAGGGTGAGGAATCGCGACGCCGCCATCGAAGCCGGTTGACATGTTGTCTTCACGTTGACGGACGGCGTCGAAGATCGCTGAAGAATCGAACACTTGCCATGTTCGTCCGGCCACCTCAACCAGTTTCTTCAGTACAGATGGCTTTGTTCCAGCATCCAAGGGAACTTCCACCAGTTCCGGCATCAACAGACTGCTGACTGGCGATTTCGCACAGACTTCCAGAGAAGAATGGGTCCGTTCCAGAACGACGAGATCGGTCGGACTAAAACCAGCCATCTCGCGTTCCAGCCACTCGGTAATTTCGGTCTTGTTAAATCGCCACTCGCCGCCAACGCGTCGCCCCGGTATGTGGCCGCGACTGACTTGCTTCTCAACAATCCGGCGTTCTTTGCCCAACTGAATGGTCAGTTCTTCGATTGTGTAATAGTCGCGTGACATGGCGGTGTTCGGGAAAAATCCCGACTTGTGTGGTGTGAACAGTGTTCGAAAAGACACGCAGACTCAGCGCAGCCTTAACTGAATATCGGTATCATTCGACGTCGGGCTGGAGTGGATCGCTAGTGGCCTGTCAAAGCTAAGTTCGCGGGTTGGAAAAATGTCGCTCGGTGGTCCCCACCGTGATTTCTCGGCGGAGACCGCCGAGCGACACAACAGGAACCCCCATTCTCTAATCCTGACAGACCGCTCGTAACCCATCGTGGTACAGGGAGGGACGTGAAACTGTACCGTCGATCTGAGTGCGGAAAGACTGTTTTCAGCGAAATCGGAAAGAATTCACCGATTATTCGCACTTCTTCGCCGCCGGTCATTGCTTTGCAGCGGAATTTCCGGCGGTTAGCGGCCTGAACTCCCGTAGTGCGGCTTGGGGATCAGGCCTGAACGCCGTTCACTGACGACTCCCCGGATCTTGTCGATGCACTTCTGGAAGGCTGCCACGCAATCCACATCCCACTGCGTTCCAGCGCCGTAGGCGATAATCGCTTCCGCCTTTTCCGTAGGCATGCCATCACGATACGGCCGATCGCTGGTCATGGCGTCATAGGCATCCGCCACGGCAAGAATCCTCGCTTGCAACGGGATCTGGGCTCCCTTTAAGCCGTCTGGGTAGCCACTGCCGTCGACTGATTCATGATGATGCAGCACCCCTGGCAACACATAGCGAAAGTCTTCCAAGTGTTGCAGAATCGCATGTCCAGTCACGGGATGCAGCTTAATGCTTTCGAATTCTTCTGCCGTCAGTTCACCGGGCTTCTGCAGAATGCTGTCGGGCACTCCGATTTTCCCCACGTCATGCACAAGTCCTGTGAGGTAGATCTGATCACAGAATTCTTCACCCAGCTGCATCGTGTCTGCGATTTTTCGAGCATACATGGCCACGCGATCGCTGTGCCCGCCTGTATAAGAATCTTTTGCATCGATGGCGTTGACCAGCAGGCGAATCGTACCGGCGACCAGAGCTTCTTTTTCCGCCAACAGGCGAGAATTACGCGCGTGGGCGGCCATTGCATTGGCTGCTGCGTCTACGAGGCTCGCTTCAAAGACACCGAAGCCGCAATGTCGCTGCTCAGATTCATACATCACGTTCGAATCGACCAGATGCTGTAGGTCTTTGTTGATCGCCAGAATCCAGCCCACTTCACATGTCTGCGAAACAACTTTTTTCACGACGCAAGACAACACACCCGCAAAACCAACGCGCCGAAAAACAGGCGCATCATAGTTGTGAACAACAGCGTCGGTCGCCGCTGAATGTTCTGCAATCAACGCCAGACAGGTTTCCTGTGGAATGACCGTGTCGCCGTACTGCCAGATCGCGATGGGAGTTGGCCCGCTTGCGCCATCCTTAATCAGCGGTACGAATGCCACCGCGCGCGCGTTAAGGATCCGGCACATTTCCGGCAGAATACGATTCGCAACCTTTCGCGAATCGTGCTCCGCAGCTGCCAACACGGCGCTCCCCGCAAGGCCATGCAGCCACGCTAATTCGCCTTCGCCTCGGTCAATGCGAATGCTGTAGGCCGCGAGTCGAGAATCGGATTCGCTTAGCTTGTCCTGAATTTGCTGAACGTGCTGCTGTTGCTCAACAGCGGCACCGGCGGCGCGTTGTGCCAGATTCAGCAGACTGTCTGGTGTCCTGTCGACGATCGACAACGCGACCGTAGCACGTTGTGCCGGCGACGCTTCCAGCGGAATGAAACACAGAGCTGTATCCTGATCAAGTTCGCGAAATCTCATCTGAGATGAACAAGCGGTCTCTTGCAGAAGCTGGAACAGTTCGACATAAAAGCCAACACTGAGCTGTTCCCAGCGCCGGCCCATCCTTTTGATTCGATGCCACTGGGGAGCTTGCACCCAAACTTCAAAGTCATCGCCGAACAACTGCTCTGCCAAACCGAAGTTCGGAGCGTTCGTCGCTGATGATTGGCGGGAAATTTGGATCATTTGCAATCAGGCTTTGAGCGTCAAAGGCTGGGCTCCAGGATTGGACACAGAGTCCACCAGCACCCAGCTGGACAGCGTCACTTTGATAATCAAACATTCTTTGAGCCGTTTGGGCGCTAGCCCCGGACCTACCGCATATGGAGATCCGGGACTCGCGCCCAAACGGCTGGGGAAAGTGGCGCGGTCCACGCAGAAGCCTACCACTCCGGCAATTGGCCGCCGAAAAGAAGTCTCGTTTCCACCTGTTGCATTCAGAAAACGAGGTTGCAAAATCGGCACCACTGGCACAGCCTGAATCTTCCTGCCGTGCCGGACGGTGTTTCGACTTCGCCAAGCACGGTTCCAACGCAATTGTTCCGCGCAGCTTGGGTAGCAGCTTGCCGTACAGGCTCGTTGTATCGCTTTAGCGATCGGAAACCGCTCTTACGATTTCTCAAACACGTCTGGCAATACCCAATTTTTAATGGCCGAGGCTAGCGTCGCGCGGCTGCTGAAATCAACAACCCTTGGTGGAAGCTCAGACTTGCGACACCACCGGTTCAGGAGGCCAGTGGTCTTCGATGCCCAGCAGTTTCGTCATACGGCGTCGAAGTTCTTCCATCAGCGGGTTGGAACCGCGAGGCTTCTTGGCGGTCGGATCGACTTCGATCGGTTCGCCTACCGTCAAAGTCACATGCAAGTCGTGATACAGAGTCACCTTGTCGGTGAGTTCCTCTTCCATGCGTTCGACTGTTTCGAACAATCGGTGGTGATAACGATCTCCTGCGGCACCTTCGTCCAAATACCCTCGCACGTGCAAAGACATGCACTGAACGTAATACACATCCGTCAGCACGCGCCAGCGCCGTTGCCGTTCTGCTTCGTCCAGTTTGCTCTTTGCCATCTCTGTCACGACTGCGATTCGAATATCTTTCACACGAACAATCACGTCGCCAGTCCGTGTTTTCCCCAGCCATTCTTGCTCGTGCTTCTGCAAAATGTGATTCGCCAGCTCAGCGATGCGTTCTTCGACGTTACCTGTTTTCGCAAATCCAAGCACCTGAATTTCGCGTAGCGACTGCATCGCTTCCCGCAGCAGATTGATGCGTTCCCGAACCGGCTGATGCTTGTTGTCCCGCCAGAACAGTTGCTGCTCAAGACGACTCAATACCGGGGACAGTGATGTTTCCGGATCGCTGAGATGTTCGTATTTGTAAGCCACCGGATGAATCACAACCTTGCTATCCGGCTGAATTTTGGCCCGACGCTTGGCTGCTGTATTCGCCACAAAAGACACACCGTCCATCAACGGCATCAGCCTGTCGTTAGCCGCGGAAATCACGCCTTCTGGAAAGATCAACAGCGGGCGTTCTGCCGTGGACACAACTTCCACCGCCAGATCAAGAGCTTTTCGATCGAGCCCTTCGCGGTAAATACTAAAACCGCCGATTCCTCGGCACACCAGCGTTTCCAACCAATGCTGCTTGAACACATGCCAACTGGCCATCGCATAGGCATGAGCGGGCGTTTCGGTAACGATCACGCCGCTTAACAAGGGATCCGAATTACGGCTGTGATTGGGGCACAGAATGATGCCGTATTTTGCTTTCAGCGATTCTCGCAGCAGATCCAGACCGTGAGTCTTCCAGCTCATCACCCCGTACTTCGTTCTCAGCAGGCGCGGGACGAACTTACCAACCGCCCACGATACGCTTGTCCCGCGATAGGGTGAGACAAATTCGTAGGGTTCGTCGAAGACGACATTCTGCATTCCGTTGCCTCTTGCGCGGTACTGATGGCCATCGCTTCAATCGATGACGGTGCGAAAAAACTGGCCTCTTGCTGCTGAGCGGCAGTCTAGGTGATGCGGGACAAATTGTGAGGCCCGAACACAGAATTTCCCTCACATCTCAGCAGTCTCAGTCTGTTTTCAGCCGATCGCGAACCAAGTTGACCGCAGTTCACGGGTTTGAAAACGTACCTCACCATCGACAAACGTGGCCACAACCCGCCCTGCAACACTTCGCCCTTCGAACGGAGTGTTGTGGCTGCGCGAATAGAATTTTGCGCCGTCAATCACCCATTTCTCATGCGGGTCAATCAGCACAATATCCGCCTTGACTCCGGCTGACAACGTGCCATGCGGAATATTCAGCAGCGTTGCGGGCCCGACCGTCAGACAGGAAATCAATTGTGACCACGTCAGATGGCGAGGCGTGATTAAGCTTTCCACCAGAATGGCCAGAGCTGTTTCGAGGCCCGATAGGCCGAACGGAGCGACATCGAGTTCCACGGCCTTCTTTTCGATCGCCAGTGGTTGATGGTCACAACTGATCATGGTGATCGTGCCGTCTTTGAGACCAGTAATCAGGGCGTCGATGTGTTCCTGCGATCGCAACGGCGGATTGCATTTGTACAACGTGTCAAAGCTGCTCATCACTTCATCGGTCAGTAACAAATGATGCGGCGTGACGTCCGCCGTGACGGAAACGCCGCGACATTGCGCAATACGAATCCGTTCGACGGCGTCTTTTGTGGTAACACACATAATGTGAACGCGCCCTTCAGTTAGCTCAGCCAACGCGATATCACGCCCCGTCATAATATCACTGGCGGCGGCCGGCACCCCTCGCAGACCGAGTCGCGTCGATTCAAAGCCTTCGTGCATCACGCCGCCTTCGAACAATTCCGGCACCATGGCATGATGCAGAATCGGTCGGCCGAACATCCCCGTGTATTCCAGAGCGCGACGCATGACTTCCGCGTTTCCGATGGGCGTTTTGCCATCACTGAACGCCACGGCGTTGGCTTCGCACAGTTGCCCGATCTCAGCCAACTCCTGACCCTGATTGCCCTTCGTGACGGCCCCCATCGCGAACACGCGGCAATTGTTGGCACGCTCCGCCTGACGTTGCACAAATTCCGCCGAGCCGCGATTGTCCACTACGGGATTCGTATCGGGATTCGCAGCAATGCTGGTGAAACCTCCCGCCAGCGCAGCCGCAGTCGCCGAAGCGATATTCTCGTCTTCTTCGAAACCAGGTTCCCGCACTGAAACATGAGGATCCACAAAACCTGGACAGACCAGTAGCCCAGTGGCGTCAATCACTTGCTCCGCTTCAACATGGGTGCCAGCATCAACAATGCCGACGATACGACCGCCGTCAATCAGCAGTGACGCTGGCTGGTCGACGTTGTTGGCCGGATCGATCACCGTTCCATTTTTGATCAGAATCTTCACGGTGTCCCGACTTTCTTGGCAAGCAGATACAGGCACGCCATCCGGACCAGCAGGCCGTTGGAAACCTGCGTTAATATGGCAGAATTCGGACCATCAGCGACCTCAGGCGTCAATTCCACGCCGCGGTTGATGGGCCCCGGAGCCAACACCAGCAGATCGTCTTTGCCGCGGCGAATCCGGTCTCCATTCATCCCAAACAAATGCGCGTACTCTGCAATCGACGGAAAAAACGCTCCCCGCTGACGTTCGAACTGCACTCGCAACAGATTCACGCAGTCCACGCGCGGAAGAATTTCGTCCAGATTGTACGCGATCTCAACCCCCAGTTTCGCAATGGCTTTGGGAACCAATGTCGCCGGCCCGCAGACAATGACCTTCGCCCCCAGCTTCAGCAACCCATGAATATTCGATCGAGCCACGCGACTGTGACGAATGTCTCCCACCAGTGCGACCGTCAATCCTTCGATCCGCCCCAGACGTTGACGAATCGTCAGCATGTCCAGCAGCGCTTGAGTCGGATGTTCGTGAGTTCCGTCGCCCGCATTCAGCACGCCAGCTTTCAGCTTGCGCGCCAGCAAATGCGGAGCACCGGGAGTGCGGTGGCGACAAACGACAAGGTCGACTCCCATGGCTTCGATCGTCAAAGCCGTGTCCACAAAGGTTTCGCCTTTGGAAAGACTACTTCCTGAAGCAGAAAAGTCCACGGTATCAGCGCCCAAGCGTCGGGCCGCGATATTGAAACTGGTTTTGGTGCGAGTCGAATTTTCGAAGAACAGATTGGCGACAACTGTTCCGTTCAGCACCTGCAGCTTCTTCGATGCGCCTTCCGTGAGTTCGTGAAAACGCTGGGCGAGGTCCAGAATGGTGGTAATTTGAGCTGCCGAAAGATGTTCGAGACCCAGTAAGTGCCTCTCGTGCCACGGGGCTGAAATTTCGATGTCCGTTAGCGTTTCGGTCATAGGAGCCGTCGATGTTCTGGAAGGAACGTCTGTTCGCGCCCGCGTCAACAGGGGCGCGCAAAATTTCGACGACTCTACCGCGTCTCACCCCGCAACTGCAATTCTTCGGGCAGTATCCTCGCCACGTTTTTTCAGAAACGCTCGAATGCAACACGCAGCAAGACCTATGGCTTCCCAATTTCTGGCCCCCCGCATCGTGCTGTGTTAATCTCGATCTTCCATCCAGCGGTTTGGGCGCTAGCCGAGGCTGTTAAAATTTGCGATTGCCATCAGGGAAATCTGCCGCTGCATCGTCAATGCGAACGTGTACCGACACAAGTTGGCACTTCAATGGGTCGCGGCAGGGCGCAAGCCCTCGGGTTGCGTGGCACCGGACGGCTCGCGCCGTGCCGCTACAAACGGACGTGATTTCGGGACAAGTCCTGAGTGGGCGAAGCCAACGCAGCCTGGCCGCTCCAAACGAACACCTCACGCGGATCGGACAACCGTTGTGCAAAATGGCATCTGACCGCGACAAATCCGAACGATGAGGCTTGGTTAATCGATGCGCCCCCGTGCGCCGCTCATCACGCGGAGCGATGATGGCTACGTTGAACGACGGAACGAAATTGGCCGTCAACATCGACAAGCGGTCCAAACAAACACAGCCCCTTTGAATACAGCAACGTCTTGTTGCTACAGTCAAAGGGGCTGAGCGTCGTCCGAGTGCGACGCAGATTGTGGGCCGCAATCTGCGTGGCGACTTAACCTTCTGGAACGGCGAACGGATCGACAATCTGAGGTTTTTGAATCATACCTGAGCGAATCATTTTGACGGGCACGTTGCGCCGCACAACTCGACCGTCTTCGATCACTCGAATACGCTTCAGATTGCGTCGAAACAGTCGCTTGCTGACACCGGTCGTTTGGCGACCGTTACCGCCGAGGTACTTGTACTTACCACGCTGTTGAACGCTGTTGCCTGTGACTGGCGTTGTGTCGCCATACAGGGCCAGCAGTTTGGCACGTTTGATGCGTTTGTTTTTCTTGAGAGTACTCATATCAGTCTTCGTTCGGCTCGAAAGCGAAAAAGATGGTTGTTAGCTGCTGTGAAGTTTATCCCTTAAACTTCGATGCACCAATATTTTGGGCTCAGCACCCGAAATTCGTGCCTCCGCCAAGTTTTCTTCTGTTTGGGCCGGGAGAATACTCGCCAGCGGACGGAAGTTCAATTCTGATTTCCGTTTACGTCGGCAGGAATCCCTGAAGTTTCCCCACATTTTCCCGCAAAACGCAGAATCCTGTGCGGAATCGTCACTTCAGCCATGCGAATTGCTCAAAAGTGAAAGCTTTCCAGTCACTCAGCGAACACATCGCAGCCTGCGGTCCACGCCGTAGGACGGACACTCCGCAGAACATCAAGCTCACAAAATCGGGACGACAGGATTTAAACCTGCGACCTCTCGGCCCCCAGACGGGCTGGGGGAAACGGAAAAACTCGTCCTGTCAAGCCTCTGACTGCAAGACCATTCTCATTGCAACTCACGCAATTGCACGGCGTTGCACCCTGTTTTGATACAAACTGGTACGATGATCTGACATCAGCAATGTTGATGACAGCATCCTGACTGTAGAGATTCGACACTCAGGTTTTCTAACTTCAGCTTAGAAAACCCGCCGCGAGTTCGACTGAAGTACCGTGACAGTCCTGGAGCTCAGACCAATGTCGGTGCTATCGCCCTTCGTGCGGACGTCGCGTGAGTCAGAAAAACTCGATAACTTTCTCGGTCGTTGGGGCTTTTCTTCGCCGTCGCGGCGCTACTTGTTTGGTGCGTTTCGGTTTGAAGTCATCCCGTGATTGGCGCGTGATGCGCCACGCTCGGTTGGGAGCGTTTCGGGGAGCTGCATCATAAGCAGCCAGCTCGTTTTGGTGGATGAGCGTCTTCACCGAGTCGGGACTCAGTCCAAGTTCGACAGCGACTTTTCGGACGTTCAAATCTTTAATCGTCGTCATTGTAAAATCCTTCTTGAGGCGCGGACGTTGTCGTGTTCGATCTGCCAGCACTCGCCATTGGAGAATTCCACCGTGCTGTAGATGCGAGCGACTTTCACGCATTTCCCCACGACACCGCGCAGCTTCACAATTTCGTGGCGATCGGCTTTATTGCGGAGAACGCGGCCCCGAATCCGTTTCTCAATGCGGTCAATGTCTCGCTGTATGGCGTTTGAATCGGTCATTGAGCACAGCGTTTTCGATTTGAGAAAAGTGTTTGAGACACCGGTACCGTGGTCAGTCTCATGGGGTTTGTGTCGCCAAGCCGTAGAGACTGCGGCATACTGCTTTGAAACCTTGAAGGGAATGGCGACGGGTAATACTGCTTGCGATCGAAGGTTGAGATTGCCGCTTCAACTCAGACGAGACTGGCCGGCATGTCGCTTGCATTAGCCACGTAGCTTCAATGTTGCGGATTCAGAGTCGTAGAAACAGCGCGTCATTGATCCATCTTTAATGCGTTCAACCGCTTCTTCAATCGCATCCAGTGGAACGAGGAACCATTCTCGGGGCTGAACTTTTTCGCCGAATCGGTCGGCAAGGGCCACGTCGAGGCGCACTTTGGCGAAGAACTTGTGCAACGTTGCTTCTAGGCCTTTGCGATTAATGTTTGCCAGCTTGTACGTGGCCACAAGTTCCGCCTCGGCCAACAGAAACGTGGGGTCTTTCTTCGCACCGGTGATTCGCGTCAGTGGATCGCCGCCGGTCACACCAATCTTGTGCAGCACTTCGCGGTTCTGTTGAATGAAGGAATCTTCTGACAGGCTGCGAGCCACGTAGATTGTGCCGGATGCTGCGTCGTCGTCTTCAGACTGATCGGAAAACAGCGATCCCGCTTGATGATAGTCTTCGTTGGTCTGGGGTTGAGGCGGCAGAATGCGACGACTGTTTTCGTCCTTGTTCAGAGCGCGCCGCAGTGACCGCAGCAGCAGATCCGACTCAGTGCCATTGTCAAAGATCACCCGCAGCCTGCGGTCTCGTTTTCCGTGTTCTGGTGTAAACCACTTGCCAGCATCTGCGACCAACGCCTTGTGGCCATCCAGAATAAACCAGTCGCCGTTGGTGATTTGGGAACGCTGACTGAACGTGAATAGTTCCGTCGTTTGCCGCCCAGATTCGATGTCGGACTGGACCGCTTCGAAATCCAGACGAAACTGTTCGAAGTCTTCGCACGGTTTTCGCTGAGCCACTTCATCGGGCACATTCCGTTCTGCATTTCTGGCGCCCGCCGTGCGAACATGCTTCATCGTGGAAATATCGTCCGTCGCAGTTCCAACGCCCAGCGCCGCCAGTAAATCGTCATCAGAAGTCAGCTCTGCTTCAACCAAGCTCCCCTCTTCCCGGCACGAGGAGAGTCGCTGGGGGTGAGCGGCCTGCGCATCAGCCAGCAATCCGTCTTCGTCCAGCGGTTGCAGCAGTTCCAGGCATTCTGCGTCGTCCAGAATACGGACCAGTCGGACAGCATACAGCCGTTCAAAGATGTCCCGATCTTCGCCGTGTTGGGGTTGTCGATCTGGGTGAACTTCGGTACGTCACTTCTTAGCCCAGAGGGCGGCATATCCTTGCCGGTGGCGTCAGCCACCGGTATCCGGCTGCCAGAGCCTGCAAGCCCGGAGGGCGACACATCGTCGAATTTTCGTGTCCCACGCTGGGCTTTGGCGGCTTCGGTGTGAGCATTCCGGTGGCTTACGCCACCGGCAGTTCTTGTGTCGCCCTCCGGGCTATTTGTGTCGCCAAACAATCCGCCGTTGACGTACGGAAACTGGTTCGCCCACGATCGCAGGTCCGCGTCGCTGCGATTCTTGGGAGCCACGTCCATCGCTCGAAAAATCTCGGACAGCACAAAGTGTGTGTTGTTGCCGCTCGGTTCGCTCATCTGCCGAATCGTGTCGGTGAACAGATCCTTGCCATGAAAGATGCCGGTGTCTTCGGCAAAGAAGCAAAAGATCAGCCGGGCAAAGAAATGATTCAGGTCTTCCCGCCGCTGGTCCCCATCCCAATCGGGGTTGTTGCGGAGCAGTTCGACGTACAACCGGTTCAACCGTCCGGTCGCCTTGATGTCGAACGCGTTTTCGCGGATCTGCCGAACAGTCGAAATTCCCGCCAGTTCCAGAAAGTAGCCGAAGTGGTTGTCGAGGTCTTTGAATTCGCAAACCAACGGCGGGTCGTCAGAATTCAGGCTGGCCGCGTGAACGGTCTGGCCGTCGGTGGCGACAGCGAACTTTGCCTTGTGCTTGGCTGTGGCGGGGCTGTTGAGCAGTTGGTTGAACAGATCGGCGACGGCGTCGGGGCCGAAAGTCTTGACGACTTCCGCTACGGGGCGGAGGGTTGCAATGTGGATGTTGTTCCGCTGCAGGACGGCAACGACACCAGCTTCGGTGACGTCGCTTTTGTTGGTGGTGTTCTTGGCAGTGCTGCGAAGCCGCTTGATGGTGGCCGGTTTGTTCCCGAATGCTTCCAGAAACGCGTATGGGAATTCCACAGCGTCAAACGCAACCTCAACAAGCTTGCTAACGGCTTCTTCAATTTCAACAGCGTTCAAGTGCCTGCCCCTTTGCGTGCGCAGTTCGTCGCACGGTGGTCTTCATCATGATTTCTCCGTGGACACCACGGAGTTTCCGTTCTCAGTTCAAATGCTGCGACGGCGTTTTCAGCGCATAAAAAAACAGGAAATCTTCGCCTAAGGGAAACAGATTCCGTGTGATTTTGGATCTAGCTCCTCCGTTAGGACTCGAAGAAGTCGTCAAAACGGTTGATGAAACCCTAAAAACGTCGGACGGCGGTCACGCGGGCGTAACACTCCGGTCGACGTCTTGGCACAACTCGTGGCGTGGGCGAAGGTCGGTTTCGATCTGAGGAAGACGCAGTGCAGGAAGGCTTGAAACTGCTTCAGCACCGTGAGGAAAAGCTTGAAGCCCTGAGGGCTGACCTGCAGGTTGGAATCGATGAGTTGCATGCAGGCCAGAAATCTGACCTAGACATCGACGACGTAAAGGCTCGTGAACGAGCACGTCTGCGACTTCGGCAGGAAAACTCTGAATGAGTCGCATCCAGATTTCTAATCGAGCTCTGGCGGATCTTGATGACATTTGGGACTTCATCGCGGAAGACAACATCCGAGCTGCGGACGAAACGGTCCAGAAAATCAGGGACCGCTGTTTGTCGTACGCCAATCAACCCGAGCTCGGTGAACGCCGTCCCGAAGTGGGGTCTGATTTTCGCTCCTTCTCAGAGTCTATCCGGAAATCCGCTCTTGCCGTAAGTGAAATAATTTCAAAGCGTTAGGGCATTTCCAGTTCGTCATCGCAAAGGATTGCCCGATGTCGGCTCCCAGCCCCCGTCCCACTTCACCAGTGATTCCACATACGCGGCCGAACCGTCACGCAGCCAGCCGTCCAGTTGAGCCGGATCTTTCAGCTGCTGTCCTCGCAATGTCGGCACCACCAGAAACTGGCAATTCACATCCGCCAGTGCCGTCATGTCGCCCCACAGCTTTTCGAACTGCGACACGGGATAGACGTCTTCCTGTCCTTTGCCCCACCGTTTCTTAACGTCTTTTAATGTGACGTAAGTCGGCATTCTGCGTCCCAAACGCCGCACGCCTGCATCGATCTTTTTGGCGTTGCCAAGGTCTTCGCGCGACAGACCGAACATGGCCAACAGGCGGTCGATAGAAATCCATGTCGTCAGTGAGTTGTAGTACGACAAGCGAAATTCGTCTTCTTCGCGCGGCATCGCCAAGCCTTCAACGAGTCGCACTTTGCCATCGATTCTCGCCAGTCCGCCGCCACGATCGTCCAGTTTGCGGCTGATGACTTCGTACGACAAATCGGCCCCCGACTTGATATGAGCGCCAAGACATGCGGCGTCCAGATTCGCACCCAGCGTGTCGATGTTGTGCAGCATCAGATACTGCAACTGAGGTTGCTGGTTCAACAGATTTCTTAACGTGCCGTTGATCAGCAGGTTTGGAATTTCGTACCAATGGCCAACCGGATGCATACATTGCGACGGAAGGTTGTCGGTATAGTCAGCCGCCTCACCAGACGTTCGCGCCCAGTTGATCAAGGCCGATCGCACGCTGGATCGAACCTTCTCCTGCTGTTCGTCCAACAACTGTTGCGGCAACTCTTCCCAAGCAAACTGCAGATCACGCGCCGTTGGAATCATGCGCAACCCGATCGACGCACCTTTCGAAACATGCACGTTGCGGTCGCTGAAACGTTGTTGCACATCACGACGGATTGCTACGTCCGTCAGATATCCGGTGGTGATGACATGAGGTAACGAGCTGCCGAATTCAGACGCCGTGCGCCGCGTTTTGGCCAAGTGGATATCAAGAAATGAACGAAACTTTCCGCCCATCCGGCAGAACGGGTTCAACGCCTTGACGACACCAGCCCCTTGAGTCCAGCGACTCCCCACGCCAGCGGCCAGCGTCACAACACCGACCCGCCCGTCTGCAATCGCTTGTCGTCCCAGTTCGATGGCGGAAAAATCGCCGCCACAGCGAACATCGATCACGTCCTCAGGACGAACATCGTCAACGCTAACCGTGGGGGACAGTCGATTCTGCGACAATCCCAGACGGCCAGACTGCAATTCTTCACGGATTTGTTCGTGGGCAATGCCATCAAATCCGTTCGCGATCAGCAGTGATTCCAGACTCAGTGACTCATTCGCTTCGGCCACCGTTGCCGGAATAATGCGACTCAGCAGCCGCATCGACAACGCAGCCGCATCGTCACCAGTGCGACAGTCATCCCCCACCCGCTCCAGTTCGCGACGTGTCATGGGAGACAAACGGCTGAAGTCACGACGCAGCAAGTCAGGCACAATCAATGCGCGATAGCCCAGCGGCATGGCACCGTTTGTGTTGAGTTCCGCAAAAGTGCCGTTGTCGTTAATCGCAAAGTCATAGACGACGGGATCCATGGCGAACGGTACGGAATCTTCCATGCTGCGTTTGACATCCAGCATCATTTGTTGCAGCCAATCCTGAGCCTCGGCGCGAATGGCGGGATCGAAGATGAATCCCATGCCACCCCCCGACATTCCGCCCAGCATCCAAAATCCATGAAACTTTTCAGCGTAGCGTTCGCGACAGCGGCGAATGAGTTCCTCAGTGTACGCCGTGGAGCACCATGGAATAATGGCCTGCAACGGTTCCGCAAAATTGCGGTCGGTCGCTCGTCCGATGGCTTCGATATCGCCTGCCTTCAAAGCCGTCTCAATTTCCTCCAAGAAGCCGATCGCTTCATGACGCGCCTGCCATTCGGTCTCACATCGCAGCAAATATTTTTCGGTCACCATTTCTAAAATGGGCCCCACGTTCTGAGCCATACCGCCGTGTACCAACACCAAGCTGTTCTGTAGTTTTTCGCGAGTTTCCGCAGTGACTTCTTCTGCCGAAAACACAGAATGCTGCGGCATCAGACGTCCGCGACTGATGCCAAATTCCGGATCGCCTTCACCAGCCACTGCGCCCTGAATCAGTTTGATTCCTGGCCACACACCGCCGGAATCCTGCCAGCCACCACCAGAACCTCCCAACCATTCGCCCAAAATCGCCCGCGCCGCCACGATACGGCGATCACTTTCGGAAAGCGCTCCTGTGAGTTGCGACACCTGTCCGGTGGCGCGCATGCAGACGGAAATCAGCGAGCCCAGCAAGTTGGTGCTGACGGCCAGTCGTGAGCCTTTGGGAATGTCATTCACGCGACTGACAATTTCTAGGCCCAGACCCGGTCCGATCATCCGCGTAAATACGTCGGCCACTTTTCCGCCGCAACCTTCCATGCCCGGTGGGATGAGCCCTGCGGCAATCACGGCGGCCTTCAGCAATCCTAGGTAGTCGCGTCCGAAGTCAAACACTTCGTTGATGTCATGAATGTCGGCTTTGCTGTCGAGGTCGATGCTGACCAATCGTAACACAGGTTCATCAATAATCCGCAGGCTGCAGTCAATCGGTGGTTCTGGAGCCTTGTGACGTCCCCGCACGGCCAGATCGACACTGGCATTGATCACTTTCGCGCCTTCAGGAAAGTCCATGCCCAGAAAGAAAATGTCGCTCCAGGCGCTGTGAGTGAAGTCCATGCGGACAGCCGTGCGTTCTCGCAGATTTGGAAAGCACTTGGTGACCGCATCGATGCGTCTGAGTTCCGCACGAATGCGCAACGGCACGTCGCTAGGGTGCCCGGTACGAAACATCCACTGGTTCCCTTTGACCGTCCGCACACTGCGACGAACTTGATTCGCCAGCGTTTGAAACGCCATTCGATGATACGCCTCAGCCACAGCGCTGGCCAAAGTCACCGTGCTGCCTTCTTCGGCCTGCTGCGCCAAAAACGCGTCAACCGCTTCTGGATAACGACGTCCCAGCAACATTTCGTAGCCGGAAAAACGAATCGTTCCCGTTTCGCGTCCTGTCAATTGTTGCGGCAGATGAAATCGATAGATCGCGTACAGAAAAAACAACGCCCGCACGCGTTCGTACAGGTTGTCGGACGAACGGCGGAAAGCATCCAGTCGCCCGCATTCGGTTAGCAATTGTTCGGCCGACAAACCGGTGCAACAGGCATCCAGCGATTGGTCGCGAACGGCGGGATCATTCGACGTGATCACCTGCAAAAGATCGGGCATGGCCATGGAATTTATTTCGTGCTATTCATCAGCTTCAAACGGGACTCGTCAGCATCACATCCACTGCGCGATTATTGCTGCGCCAGTAGGTTCACAAGTTCCGTCAGAATCAAATCTCGGTCCTTGCCACCCAACGAAATTGCCAGCTGAGCCAGCAACAATCCATAGCGATAGCTGATGTTGTATCGAGATCCACTGAGCTCAAACGCCAGATAACGTTCCTGCTGGGCAAGTTGAGCTAACGACGTTGTCAGGTCGATCGTTTCGCCAGCCGCTGCGCCGGCTAGGTTTTGCTGCAACAGCGAAAAGACAGTCGGCGTCAGCACGTGCATGCCGAACAGGCACAGGTAATGTCCCGCGCGTTGACCAGCGACGATTAGTTCCTGCTCCGCAATCGTCGGCGTTGGTTTTTCGATGACCGTGGTGACGTCATACAGGCGGTCCTGCTGAGCGACCGGGCTGCCGCCGACGGTGCCAAAGTAGATGATCTCGTTTTCGCGAGTCGCCTGAATGGCGGACACTGAGCATTCGTACCGCGCCGCTGTTTCGCACAATTGAGCCGCACAGCTTTTGTCTGTACGACTGACGTAGAGATGGTCGCTGACCAGATGCAGACAGGCTTCGTTGTTGACAAAATCGGCCGCGCGAAGAATCGCGTCGCCGTAGCCGCGAGGCTTGTCTTGTTCGAAGAAAACCAGCCGAGAAGCGTGAGTTCCAGCGGCATCCAAGTAAGGGCCAGCTTGGTCCGGACGCACAATGATGGCGATTTCTTCGATGCCCGCTGCAACGATTTCATCCAGCGTGCAGCGTAACGCCGTGCGAGGGTTGCCGGATCGATCGACAACGCTTTGCAGGGGCAAGTTGGAGTGGTGTTCTCCGGCGGCCGTGATCACCGCCTTCGTAATTTTCATCGTTTCCTGACCTGATTGAGTTTCCGCTGATAATGACGGACTTGGCGGAGATTATCGATTTCCGGCCAATCATCGCCAGAGAAATCGAGTAGATTCGGGCAGTGCTCAACCAGTACGCACCAAAAACAAGCGTCATACACCGCTGGACGCAGGGGCAGCTTCCAAATCCGACGCATTATTACGATTATGTGACAAGCGCCGAAGACTGAATTCAGTAACTTTCGCCCGCCAGTTCGCCAGTCTTCCCATCAGGAATCTCCCATGAAAATCGGCTACTCGCTTCTGGCGCTCACGGCACTGTTAGTTTCAACAGCGACCGCCCCCGTGTTTGCTCAGACGAAACGGGCCAAGAATCACCCGAACTACCGGATTCCCACACGTGCCTATCAAGACGTAGAAGTCGGCAGCAGGACTTTCGTGGTCGAACAAGAACTGCTGCAACACGAACCAGAAATTGCCAAGCAAGCTCTGGAACGTCTGAACCATAACATCGAACTCGCGCTCACCATCCTGCCGCCGCATTCTCACCAGCAGATCGCGAAGCAACAGTTTTGGATGATGTACGGCCCCGCAGCGACTGGCGGCGGCGAAGGCAGCGGTCTGTCTTATTTTCGGCCCGGATCACCGCAGCACAACGAAAAGCGAGACGAACGCTGGAACCGCGCGGTCGTTGTTTATTGCGCCAAAAACTATGGGAAACTTTCAGACCTGTGGGCGTTGAAAGCCGTGCTGCATGAACTGGCTCACGCCTACCAGTTAGAACAATGGCCGGAGAAAGAAGCTCGAATTCTGGCGGCCTACGACAACGCTATGGCGAACAAGTTGTACCTGAACGTGGAAAACGACAAAGGGGGCGTCTTCGAAAAGGCGTATGCCATGCAGAATCAGCTGGAGTACTTTGCGGAAATCAGCTGCATGTTTTTTGCCCGTTGCAACTATCGGCCATACGACCGAAACGAATTCCGTGTGTACGATCCCGTCGGATATCGCACGATTCGTGAGGTTTGGAAAATCGGCGACCCGTTTGGACAGCATGAACAACGGACATGGTCCATCGGAAGCTCGGGGAAGCCGTTGCAAGCCACCTTCGACAGCATCAAGGGCAGTCGAGTGGCCTTGATCGATTCGACTGGCACGACACGAACGTTGTCCACATCAGCCCTCGGAGCAGTCGATCGTGACTATCTGGATTCCTGGCACGAAGGTTCAGAGTAGGCTTGGGCCGTTAAAATACTGTAGTATGATTCACGACTCGAAGACTGGCCAATAATGACGCAGTCGTGTTTTCGCGTGTCTGTTGTGAAGGTCTGTTGTGAATTCTGCTGAGCCTGTGATTCAGGTCACCAACCTGAAGAAGGCGTATCGTGAGGGCGTCTTTCGGCGTCGCACCGTGAACGCTTTGTGTGGTGTTTCGCTGGAAGTGCCCCGTGGAAAAATTTACGGACTGCTGGGACCAAATGGAGCGGGCAAGACCACGTTGATCAAGATCCTGTTGGGGATCGCGAAAAAATCCTCGGGCGATGCCTCCGTTCTGGGTGGTCCCGCCGGCGATGTGGCTGCTCGCCGACGCATCGGCTATCTGCCGGAAAATCACCGAATCCCGCGGCATCTGACCGGCCGTACGGCGCTGGAATATTACGGCTGCCTCAGTGGCTTGTCGGTGGTCGAAGTGCGCCGCCGATCTCCGGAGCTGCTGGATCGTGTGGGGCTGAAAGGTCGGGAACGAGATCGAGTGAGTGGATATTCGAAAGGCATGCAGCAGCGGCTCGGGTTGGCTCAAGCCATGCTGCACAAGCCGGAACTTATCATCCTGGACGAACCCACGGATGGTGTCGATCCAGTCGGGCGAAAACAAATCCGCGAAGTGCTGAACGGTCTGGCTGCTGCTGGCACCAGCATCTTTTTGAACAGCCATCTGTTGCAGGAAATTGAATTGGTGTGCGAAAGCGTGGCAATTCTTAGCAAGGGCGTCGTTCGCAAAACAGGTAGCGTTAAGGAACTGACCGCTGCCATCGCTGAATCGCCGATGGTCTTTCGAATTGCGGCCGATCCGTCAACAGCTGAAGCCTGCTTTGCCGGAACATCCGGCGTCAACGTGCTGCAGTCCGGGGTGGGAGTGCTTGACGTTTCGGCTCACGTGCCTGAGCAGTCGGATGTCGATCGGCTGGTCGATACATTACGTCATCACAACATCAGTTTGCTGAGTATGAAACGAAAAGACATGACGCTGGAAGACGCTTTCCTCGAAATTGTGCGGGAGGCGGACTAATGGGCGTCTATGTTGCCATCCTGAAAGATTCGTTCCGTGAGGCGTTGGCGTCGCGCGTGTTGCTGATCTCTTTGGCGGGAATCGTGGCCGTCCTGCTGTTGGTTTCCCCGTTCGGCCTGAGCACCGACACAGCCACAGAACTGCGTCGCAGCGAACTGCCGCGTCCGGAACGGCTGTTGGAAAAACTTGTGGCGGCTGCGGATGAAAGCGATGCTCAACAATCACCGCAGTCACATCTGTGGTCGCTGTTGGATAATACACAACGCGAACGAGTTCGCACGTTGCTGAATCCAGATCCGGGCCAGCAAACTGGGGGTGGCCGCGGTCCCCACGGCAATCCGTTCAAGCGGCAGGTGGTTGAACAACTGAACACACTGCTGACGCGGGAAGATTTCTACAATGCCGAAAGCTGGGCTGGGATTCGGCTGTCCGATGAAGCGACACAGCTGATCGAAAAGACAGAACTCAGCCAGCAACAAACGCAGCGCCGCAACTTACTGCTGCTGTGGGCCGCATTTCCCCGCGACATTGCCATCACCGACAGCACGGCCATTTCGTTGAATTATGGGACCGCCACAGTTGTTGGCCCGATCCCTCTGACGCGTGATCAGTTCGAACCGATTTTTCAGAGAATTGTCGTGGCCGTCGTCAGTGTGTTTCTGGGATTCATCGGAGTTCTCGGCACGTTGCTGGTGACGGCGGGCATTATTCCTCGCACGTTTGAAGCGGGCGAAATTTCGCTGCTGCTCAGCAAGCCCGT
>JBDNHJ010000044.1:0-57236 GCA_041688835.1 Fuerstiella sp. | reverse complement strand
TCTGCAGACCAACTTCGTCCATCTGGTAAATCGACCATGACGTCCTCCTTGAAGATTCAACTCATCCGTTTCCATTCCAGAGATTATACTCGCTCAGGAAAATTCGGCAAATTCTGCCTTCAGGGCTGTGGAGTTAATAACAACGCCAGCCATTTCGCGGGCGCGCCTTCAAAGTGATCGCCGTTTCGGCTGCTTGGAAAGCCTCCCGTTTCAGCAAGTCCTGGATGCCGTTTCTGGTCTGGAGTGACACCGGTGGCCGCCGCTGGCAGTACTCGAAATTCAAACCACGAATACACACGAATTTTGAGCCCTTGAGTCTCGTTCCCAAACTCCAGTTTGGGAACGCCTATTCTAGAAGCACTGCTTCGACTTATACAGCGTGTAGGGCCGTATGAGTCGTCAATCGTTTAACCCGTAGTCGCAGACCAGGCCGGAAAACCTAGTCTGCGACTACGGGTTAAACACCAAGAATGTCTCATCTTGCCCCGCGTGCAGTATCGGATATCAGACAATCGAACATAGAAGTTGCGAAGCAGAGGACGTCGATTTAGTGACTGAAGTTGGTTTAACAGTGGCAGTTGAAACATCCCCGGCGATCGAAGACCACAGTCGCGGAGCGACGGCACCGCTAGCTGAGATTCTTCAGCCATTAGATCGATCTCCCAAGCTGGGTCTGGGGAACCAGACTTAACGCCGTCGCCGGCCTTCCCGAAATCACCAAAACTCGCTGTTTGTGTGTGTTTTATGCGAATCCGGGGCTCAACGGTGACTGCCGGTTTGATTTTGACAACACGATCGCGATAGTGTGAGTTGTTCACAGGTGAGCCTTTCTGTACATCCGGTACTCGTTTTTTTTCTCGTCATGGGTCCCATGTCCATCAAAAATTTCGACGAAGCCTTGGGCTTCGTTTCTTCTTCCCCCAACGACAAGCCGCGGCAAACTCGCGAAGAAATCGTGCGGTACATTACGCTCAAACTCATCGCCAACGGCCAACCCGTCACTGGCAACACCAAGGATCTAGAATCTTTGGGGGCTGAGCGAATTCTGAGCACTTATCATCAGCGATTGAAGCAACTGGATTCCGTTCGCAGCCCGATTGACCGTCGCATCGAAGCTTTTCTGGCGGACCATTTCGAAGATGTGGCCGACGCCGGGGAACTGCGTTTGCCAGACAGCGCATTTGTGCTCGACCGCCACGGAATCGCTCGCGAACTTTCTTTGCCGATTGACGGAGACCACTTCAGTAACGAACTGGTGGATTCTTATCGTGTCCACAACGGCGTCCTGCATAA
Source organism: Fuerstiella sp. (assembly GCA_041688835.1). GTDB lineage: Bacteria > Planctomycetota > Planctomycetia > Planctomycetales > Planctomycetaceae > Fuerstiella. The sequence continues at coordinate 55,943 of JBDNHJ010000044.1, read as the reverse complement.
CCCACGCCATGACCGTCGGACCACCAAAGGCACATTTCATGTCGCGGAAGGCGGCTTGCCGATTCCTCACGACAAATTCGCGGTCCCGAAAGCCACGTTTGCCAAACTGTTTCAGGCAGCAATGAAGCCGCCGGAAGCGACCACAGAACTGCCGTTTACCAGCGGTCGAGCGGAATCGGCCAGAACGATGGTTTCGTTATTACTGCGACCGGTTGTGTGTCCGGCCGTGGGCGGATACTGCGAAGAAAAATCGATGGAGGTCCGATTCTTCGTCCCTGGTTCATTGGTCAGTAATCTAGACTTCGTCGAATCCATTTTCGGCAACGCGGGCGATCCGTTTCTTCCCGAAAATGATGCCGGACTGGACGTCAAACACTGGAGCGGCCATACCGGATGCGTGATCTTGGCGCCACACCTGACAGAACTGACCAAGAAGGAACTGGGACTACCACCGATCGATGAAGCCACCACTCGGCAAAAACGCGACGGCATGTGTTGGCGGCACGAATCGGAAAAGTACAACAACGGAACGCCGTTTAAGTTAACGTGTCGCACCGAAGAAGGCGTGATTGTCACACTGATTGCAGACAACTACTTCGGCTATTGCAAAAAAGAAGTGAAGACTCAGCTAAGCTACGCGGCCAACCTTGCTGGCAACTATGAAGAAGAACACGCTGGCGGGGCGCTGGCTTTTGCCAGCTTTAATCTGGGAGATGAATTTACCGCAGACAGCCGCCGGTACAACGAACGCACGTTTGCGAATGTGGCTCGCGACTACGCGGATCATATTGACGTGAAGCAACAGGGCTACGGCGTCGACCAAAACTATTCGCAGCTGATTTACGTGCCGGAAAACTGTGTTGCCAACGTCCACGATCAGAAAATTTCGTGGGCCAAAGACGACATCGGGTATTCGATTCCGCTGAAGCCGGACCGCATCTACATGACCCCGTCGGGTTATAAATTCCGGCTCGAAAAACATCCCGCCGCGCCATCGTGGCGTCTAATCGGCACGATGTCAGAAGGTGTGTTCTGCCATAAGCCGTGTACCGTCAGCGGCGGTGGCAAAAGTGAAATCAGCAAGTCGATCGCGGACTACCTGCTGCATGGTCCCATCTTTGTGGCCGATGCAGAAAAAGACCTGCAGCAGGTGCAGGAAATCTTCGATCGAGATTACTCGGATCGCTGGAGTAGCAACAGTAGTTTTCAGCCCGACTATGTTGCCAAACCAACTCGAAAAGTCCTCGCCTCCAGCCGCTCACTGGGTAGCCTGATCAAACTACTAACGCCTTCTCAGGACTACACAGACGAGTACAACACGTGGCTGGAGTCGATCCCCGGCTACATTTATGCGATCGTCTTTATCATTAAGCGCATGCACCGCGGAGACGCCGACAGCGATTGGCGGAAATTGTTCACGGTCGACATCGTGAACGGAAACCCGGGGCATGAATTGAAGTACGGTGAACGGAAGCTGGTGGGGACTTACCTGCGAGTGGGATTGATCGGCGAAAACACTTGGCGGACATACAAACTCCGACAGGACTTCGCGCCTGCTCAAAAAGTTCAGACAGAAGACGACATCACGGCTTCCGTGGTTGTTCCCGCATCCCAGCTGGAGTACCTCGGCCGCAATGCGAACGAGCCGACGAGTTATAAGTTCAGCCAAAACTGTGAGTACCGCTTGTTCCAACGCCCGGACGACGCTATTCATCGAGGGTTGGATAAACAAACAGAAGCCGACCTGTCCAGGGACGACAACTTTATCGTCAACTTCGAACCGTTGGCCCGAGAGCGGATTCTGGAGATTTGTGATCGACCGGTCGACCTCAGCCAATTCACATCGCCGATGCAGGAATTGTTACTGGAAGCGCGCGACGCAGATCACGGCTACGTTGTCTGCTCAGCAACACCGCGCATGATTGATGGCCAGCCGAGCAAGAACCCGCGTTACCTGCAAACGCGCCCAGATCTGATTGCTCCGTTTAATCGTTATGTCGCGGAAATGGGTGTGCGTTTGTTCCGCGCCGTCCCGGCCAAAAAGGCCGTGCATCAGCCGGTGAATTCGGTACTGATCGGCCGCCGCAATAACCCGGCAGACTACGACAACGGAATCCGGCCTCTGGCTGTCTACAATCCGATTCATTATCAGGAGTTGCCAGAACTGTTTATGGACTTCATTAGCGCGTTGACAGGCAAAAGCCCGTCGACGACTGGCGCTGGCAGCGAAGGCGCTCTGACCAAAGGACCGTTCAACGCGCTGCTGCCGATTACCGATTTGAACGCGGCGCTGGTCAGCTATCTACTGACCGGACTGGGCGGATTTTCGACTCCCGCAGGACACATCGGCAGCAATGTTCGTGTGGATCACGACATTAGTCTGCTGTTGCCAGAAATCTGGTGTCGGCTGAGCCCTGAAGAACGCACTCCTGAGTTTCTGATCGCCGAAGACTTGCTGGAGAAGATGGAAGACTTCGAACACGATGGTCAGACCGTCATGGCCAGTCGACTCGGTTATCGCATCACCTCACGGTTCATTCGTCGTTTTGGCGGTCGAGTGTTCGACAATCCGAGCAAAGTCTTTGATGAGGCGATCATGCAACCGGAAAGCCAAGACGCCGCTGCTTTTGCCGACGGAATTCTGCACATCACGGAAGCTCAGGAACGTGTCGCGAAGAATTACCTAGAGGACGGCTGCATCGACTTGGCATGTCCGCCACTGCGAGCTTTACTGCACATAATGGCGACAGGGAACGACAAGGGCAAAGACGTTCACGATCCAGAAATCCGGGCGTTGTTCACATTGGAATCCATGCAACAATCGGATTGGTACATCGAACGACTCAAGTCGCGACGACAGCGAGATCGTCAACTGTGGACGCGGCATGTGAGCTACACGCAGAGTGTGCTGAATCAGCCGGAGATGGCGGACGAATCTGCGAAGCTGAACTTAGCGGCTCGTCTGGAGTACGCCAAGGGACAACTGGCCCGCGTCAAATCGTCTGAATACTTAAGCGAGTTGCATGGCTGTATCGGTGCCGATCGAATGTCGTAGAAGTCGGAACAGTCATATGGCCGCTGCTTGGCAATTCTGGATCGACGTCGGCGGCACGTTCACGGATTGTATCGCCGTGACGCCCTCAGCAGCATTGCGACAATTCAAAACGTTGAGTTCCGGCGTTGTCAAAGGCAGCGCCAGAACTCTAGCGCGGAATGTGATTACAGACCCGCAGCGTTCAGGCGACCCCGCTGAATTCTGGACCGGAGCCACTTGCCGACTGTTGTCCGAAACTGGTGCGATCGTTCAGGCAGCGACCTGCATTGGCTTCGACAATGTCACCGGAACACTGCTGCTCAGCGATGTGCAAACCGGCGAGGGCATTGTCTCCTATGAACTGGACATGCACCTTCCGGCACCCGTGCTGGCGATCCGGTGGTTGATGGGATTGCAGCCCGCGGACAAGTGCCCGCCCGTGCGAGTCCGCTTCGGGACGACGCGCGGCACCAACGCCTTGTTGACTCGCCGAGGTGCGCGGACAGTGCTGGTCACAACGCGAGGATTTGGGGATGTGCCGTTGATTGGCAATCAAGACCGCCCAGACCTGTTTGATCTGAATATCAAACAGCCGGCACCACTGTTCGCTGAAGTGTTTGAAGTCGACGAAAGAATTGGTGCACACGGCGAGATATTGCGAAAACTGGACTGCGATCTGGAAACGCGACGCATGATCGAATGCGGCATCGTGCCGGACAATTTCGACTCCGTCGCAATCTGTTTTCTGAATGGTTACCGCAATTCGATTCATGAGCGACAGGCTGAATCGCTGGTCCGAGCACTGGGGTTTGAGGAAGTCAGTCGCTCGTCAGAAGTTTCGCCGTTAATCCGCTTTGTGCCCCGTTGCGACACCACTGTTTTGGACGCCTACCTGAATCCTGTGCTGCGACAATATCTGAAAGACATCCAGCACCATCTTCCGGATAGCGAAATACAGGTCATGACGTCCACCGGCGGGTTGGTCGACAGTCAGTCGTTTCGTGGTCGCGACTGCATTTTGTCCGGACCAGCGGGCGGCATCGTTGGTTTTTCGCGAGTGGCCACTGACGAAGGCTTTGCGAATGCGATCGGCTTCGACATGGGCGGCACCAGCACCGATGTTGCCAGATTCGATGGCCGCTTCGATTTCGAAAACGAAACCACAAAAGCCGGCGTACGAATCATGTCGCCGGTCCTAGCCATCGAAACGGTCGCGGCGGGGGGAGGCAGTATCTGTGGATTCGACGGAACTCGCCTGTTCGTCGGTCCTCAAAGCGCTGGCGCAGATCCGGGACCGGCGTGTTATGGATCTGGCGGTCCGCTTACGGTGACGGACCTGAATGTGTTTTTGGGCCGAGTGCTGCCTGAACATTTTCCGTTTCCACTTGAACTCGATGCGATCACCAACAGGCTGACGCTGCTTCAGGGCGAGATGCACGACAGCGGACTGACGAGTGGAAATTCACCGCAAGATCTCGCCGAAGGCTTGCTGCACATCGCCAACGACAACATGGTGCAGGCGATTCGAAAAGTGTCGGTTGCGAAAGGATATCACCCCGCAGATTACGTGCTGGTCAGCTTCGGCGGCGCGGGCGGACAGCATGCCTGCAGTATCGCGCGCAGCCTGGGGATCAACACGGTTCTGATACACCCTTTTGCCGGAATCTTAAGCGCCTACGGCATTGGTCAAGCAGACGTGAAGGCCATTCGACAGGCAAGTGTGCTGCAGACGTTAAATCAAGACACGTTGCAGAAAATTGAACAGCTGCGTCTTCAACTGACGCAGGAAACGGAGCAAGAAGTTCTGGCACAGGGAATAGCTCAGGAACGTTTGAAGGAATCAAAGCTAAGCCTTGAACTACGATACGCGGGAACGGACTCCGCACTGACAATCGATGCCCCGCAGACGATTTCGTTTCGGGAAGCGTTTGAAATCGAACACGAACGTTTGTTCGGTTACCGGAGGACCAACAAACAGATCGAAGTCACATCATTGCGAGTGGCATCGATTGGACAGGCGAATGCAACCGCCACTGATCCGCAGCCTGTGCCCAAGTCGTTACCGACGGCGGCAGGTTCAATTCCACAGCAAACAGCTACGATTTGGTTCGATGGACAAACTCAAACGGCGACAGTCGTTTCGCGAGAATCCTTGAAGGCGAATGATCAAATCAGCGGCCCAGCAATTATTTGTGAACCAACGTCGACTGTCTTTGTCGACCCCGGCTGTCAGGCTGTGATTTCGAACAGCGGCACGATTCGAATTTCCGTCACCCCGACGAAGACGCGCAATCGACAGCAATCGGACGAGAACCAGCACGTCGATCCAGTGTTGTTAGAAGTCTACAACAACCAGTTCGTGTCGATCGCAGAACAAATGGGCGAAACGTTGCGGCGAACATCGACGTCCACCAATGTCCGCGAGCGACTGGATTTCAGCTGCGCCCTGTTCGACAACGCTGGAGCTCTGGTGGTCAACGCTCCTCATGTACCCGTTCATCTGGGAGCGATGGGGGAAACGGTACGAGCGATTGTGCAGGACCATCTCCGGATGAGCCCCGGCGATGTGTTCGTCACCAACGATCCGTATCGCGGCGGCTCGCACTTGCCCGATGTCACCGTCGTCACACCCGTGTTTGTCGCGGGCGACGATCGTCCAGCGTTCTTCGTGGCGAATCGAGCCCACCATGCGGAAATTGGGGGCATCGTTCCGGGCAGCATGCCACCGTTTTCGACAAACTTGGCACAGGAAGGCGTTTTGATCCGCAGCCGCAAACTGGTGGATGCCGGAGTTTCGTGTGAACTGCAACTGCAGCAGTTGTTGCAGTCCGGACCATTTCCCAGTCGAGCAGTTTCGGACAACTTGGCAGATCTAGCAGCTCAAGCCGCAGCCAATGAGTGCGGTGCGCGGCGGTTGCGAGAACTTGTGGAACAACGCAGTGTCGTTCTAGTGCAGGCCTATATGCGGCACATCCAATCTGCCGCCGCGCACAAGATGCGGCAGTGCCTGCAGCGGATGGACGACCGAGCTTACACCTTTCAAGATCAACTGGACGATGGAACAAACATCGCCGTCAGCATTACAGTGCAGGGCGACAAAGCAACGGTCGATTTTTCCGGCACAGCAGACGTGCATGCAGGAAACCTGAACGCGAATCGTGCCATCACCACGGCTGCGGTGTTGTACAGTTTTCGGTGCCTGTTGAACGAAAACGTCCCGCTGAACGCGGGCGTGCTGGAGCCGCTGGAAATCATCATTCCGAAAGGTTTGTTGAACCCAACACCGGGCGCAACAGCGGCAGAGAGCCCAGCGATCGTCGGCGGCAATGTCGAAACATCTCAGCGAATCGTGGACGTCCTGCTGGGAGCCCTAGGACTGGCCGCAGCCAGTCAGGGAACGATGAACAACCTGACCTTCGGCAACGAAACATTCGGGTACTACGAAACCATCGGGGGAGGCGCCGGAGCCACGGCAACCGCCGATGGCGCAGACGCGGTTCACACTCACATGACCAACACACGATTGACGGACCTGGAAGTTCTGGAGCAGCGGTATCCTGTGCGCGTGCTGCAGTTCGGCGTCCGCAAAAATTCAGGTGGAGCAGGGCAGTTCCGGGGCGGCAACGGCATCGTGCGCGAGATCGAATTTTTGCAGCCGCTGCATGTTTCCATGCTGTCACAGCGGCGCGGAACAAACCGCCCGTATGGCTTACAGGCCGGCAAACCGGGTCGCGCGGGCAACAACTTTATCGGCGGAATTTCACAGACGAACGGCTGTTTCGCAATCCAAGCAGCATCAGGAACCGTGCTCAGGATCGAAACGCCTGGCGGCGGTGGCTGTGGTGCAATACAGGCCTGAGCGACAACTGATTGACATCAGAAGGACCAAGCGTTCCCGTCGCGGCAAGCCGTTGTTTCTCCACCGAATTTATTTCGGTGGGAAAAAGTCTTTGCACTACACGTTCCCAGCAGAGTGGATCGCGTAGTGCAAAAACATGTCTCCACCGACGTGAAATCGGCGGGGGACGGTCGCAGGAACGAAAGCGCAATCGATTCTCGCCGCTAGGTTCCATGTCAACATGAAATTCTCAGGCGTGTGAGTCATCGAATCTGATGTCGATACAACGAAAGAATCTGAGAAGCAGGGCGTGCAAGACTTGCGTTTCTCCGCTCGATCCAGGACGGTTTGATCATCGGCGGGACCACAGCATCCGCCTGCACAAACTCCCTTTTTCGAAACCTACGTAAAGACGCTCAAAATGTCGAAGAATTATCAGTCAGAAGTCCAAGAAGCCGCTCAAGACATCGACTTCGAAGCGAATACTTATCAGATTGAGCTGAACACCAGCCACGGCCAGATCCTGCTGGATCTGCTGCCCGCCGTCGCTCCGCGGCATTGCCGGAACATGATCGGCTTGGCCAAAGTCGGCTATTACGATGGACTGGCGTTTCACCGAATCATCAGCGGATTCATGATCCAAGGCGGTTGCCCGGCAGGAACCGGCACGGGCGGTCCAGGTTACAACGTGGACGCAGAATTCAACGCCACGCCTCATGTCGAAGGCGTGCTGTCGATGGCTCGTTCTAGCGACCCGAATTCAGCAGGCTCACAGTTTTTCATCTGCCTAGGAGCTCACACGCATCTGGACGACCAGTACACAGCCTTCGGCCGCGCAGCAAATCCAGAAAGCATGGAAGTTGTCCGCACGCTGGGCAGCCTGCAAACAGACGCGCGAGACAAACCGAATGAACCGGCCAAGATTGAAACAGCGAAGGTGATCGTGACTTCTGTGGGCTAGAGCCAGTGACTGATCGAGCGGACAGGACATTTCTCCACCGAATTGATTTCGGTGGGAAAACGTTTTTGCACTAACGTTCCCAGCAGCGTGGATTCCGCCTAGTTTGACCGTCCCAGCTCTTTGACTTTGTCGTCGATGGGCAGTCGAAGTAGTGCAAAAACGTGTCTCCACCGATTGAAATCGGCGGGGCACGGTGGCTGTCGACTGGCTTACAGACTGGCTTCGGCCATGAGGTCACTCAGCAGGCGACGGCTGCCGAACAATAGGTCTTCGGATGTACCGTTCTCATCGACATGCACGGTGAGTCCCGTTTCATCGGGATTGATTAACAGTTGCAGATCGGCGTGGTAAGCTGACGACAGCTGCGAAACCAAGGTGCCGCGAAGTCCGCCGTTCGACAGGCGGGTGCCGACTTCCCAGCGATACAGCGATCCATCGGGCAGGATGTAGTGCCAGTTTCTATCGCGGTCCTGCAACCATCGCTCATTCAAACCACCCCAGTTCAAAAAGTCACTGGCGGTTTGTGTAAAGCCGAATTCCGCAGCCAACGCGATGGCGGTGGCTTGAATTGGGGCGACGGGAGCGGTCTGATACCAGCCGTCCGAAGTGCCGGGATCTGCATCCAACAGAATTGTGTATTCCCCGACGGGCACATCTTCGAACACATACCAACCACGCTCGGATTCGTACTGAATCTGACCATCGCCATTCAAGTCAATGCTCTGCGCCCGAGTTGTCGCGACCACATTTCCGGCTTCATCAATCAACCGCACTTCTCGACCGTTCAGCCACGGTTCGACCACAGTTTCCACGAAGGTTAACTGAGTTCCTCCGCCGGGTGGATTGCGATTAAAATCGTCGTCCAGATCATCGTCGTGGGCGTAAAAACGTGGTTGGCCATCCACGTTGATGATGTACCAATCGTCGTTCAGGTAGTCATAGAACCACTCTTCGCCGGCGGGTAGGGGCTCAAGCGGATACAGTTCATACTGAGTTTCAATGACGTCGATGGTGTCGACCACAGCGTTCTCAAAAAAGTCCAGCCACACTCGACCGCTGACTGTTTGAGACTGACGATTTCCGAAGTCGATTCGCGTCAACTCGTTTTGATCAACGGAATCCACCGGATTGATGGGGCCCGACGTGGGGTTGGCATAGTAGACCGTCCCGACATCCACGATCAGCGTGCCATTCAACGGTGCCGTGGCTGACACCGCGTTTCCGTCCCACCGATACAACAAGCCGTTCGGTGTGACATAGTGCCAACCATCGCGATCGCTTTTCATCCAGCGTTCGTTTCTGCCGCCCCAGTTTTCGTACAAAGAACCCGCGAAGTGCAGATCGAGCTGGTTCACGCTTTCTTCGTTTTGGTCTGAGCCGTCGACTTCGATCCGCACACCTTCCGTCCAGCCTTGAGGAATGATCTGTCGCACAGTGTATGATTCATCGCTTGTCACGGTGAAGCTGTACCAACCGCCATCCGAGACCAACCCGCCGCGAACTCCGGTCGTCGTGGCTTGAGCGACGTTGCCCAGTGAATCGAGCAACTCGACCGTCCAGCCATTCAACCACGGTTCCGCTTCGCCGGTTTGATTTGTGACTAGGCTCGGCTGCAGATAATAGATATTGTCGATCGTTCCGACGGCGGCCCCGGAGAGTGAGTTTCCGACGCCATTCCATTTCGTCAACGTTCCATCAGCGGTGAGAAAATACCAACGGCCATGGCTGCCAGATCGGAACCAGTGTTCTTCTCCGCCGAACACATTGAAATACGTGTTTCCGGCCACGGCACTCAGCTGCAGTTGACTCAGCAAAGGATCACTGCGGCGACCGTCACCGTTCAGATCATTCCACAGACGACCTTCGACGATAGCTGGCGGACCCGGCGGAGGCTCATAGGTGACTTCCAGCGAAGGCCCAAAACCTCCAGGGCTATCCTTGCTTAAAAACGCAATCGCGCTGCCAGCCCCTTGCAACAGCCAACCGAAATTCGTGGCGGCGTCATCGACCCACGACTGGACGTCATCGATCAACCCGTTGCCGATCCATTCGTACGCCCCGACTCCACCCACAGCGGTGACTGCCGACGATCCGCCGAAGTCTCCACCCGGTGTTTCCCATTGCTCGCCATCGAAGAACGAATACTGCCAAGTCGCATCAAACAACTTGGCGGTGGCTCCGAAATATTCATCTCCATCAGCATCCGAGCCACCTTCTCCCCAGCCCGTGGTCACACGATGCACGGACACAGCCGATCCGGTGCCGGCGGTTGCACCGGCGCTGAGCGTCAGGACGGCATCGATGATCGTCGAACCTGCGGGAATCGACAGGTCGAACCTGACTAAGCCGCGAGCGTCACCGCCAGCAATGATGAACTGACCAGCCCCATTGCTGGCATCGACATCCTGCTGATAGATCGACGTGTCACTGCTGGCCGCGAATTCTACGGTGACCGCACTTAGCAGCTGACGCAGTTCCAATGCGTCCACACTGATCAGCACAGTTGTGCGATCGGCAGGGCGACGACGAGTGTGCCGTTGCAGCATTGAACGTAGGAATTCCAGCATTTTGCCTCGCCCGTAAAAAGTTTGGATACCGCTAGTATCCACCGACCACACGTGATTTTCAATCCTTTAAGTCAGTTCGCCACCCATCAGAACGGACATCAGATGCGGAAATTAGCCAGTAATTCCGCAGAATTAGACAGATCCCACCGATTTGCAGACGACTGAGATCACCTAACCTAACACGATTGAGTAACTCTGCGGCTCCTGATTATCTACGCCAATTCAGGACACCGCGTGACAGGCAATTCCAAGTTTCAGCAGATTCCGTACCGATTTCGGACGAAAATCGCGACTGAACAGTCAGTCGCGCAGACACCAGCTTTCGATTTCGGAATCTTCTATTCGGACTCAACTGGTAATTGCTCGCCGAGCAGCGGAACGTTGCCAGTGATGCCAACACGCTCTTCCACCAAGCGAGCGACGGCCAGCAGCGTTGCTTCGTCGTGTAATCGCCCAGTTAGCGTGCTGCACAGTGGCTGGGGATGGTCCTGTGCTGGCGACATCATGGTGGGAATCACAACCGTCGGATGACCTGTTAGATTGCACAGACCAAGGTCACTGCCACCAACATACAAATCCACATTTTCAAACACACTCGCCATCGCTTTCATCAGCTGAAATCGCACGCGAGCGGCATGCAGGAAATCCACAGCCGACAAAAAGTGGGCCGCCCGAAACGTAGCGGGCCAAGTGTTCCAGCCGGCCGTATCGTTCTTCGCCAGCAAGTCGTGAAACACAGTGGCGGCTTCCACATCCAGCATCAAAGCAATCGCCCATTCCGGAAACTCGTGAGGAAGCTCAACGGACACAACCTGCGCACCAAGATCCTGCAGCACATTCAGAGTGACTTCGTCTGGCTCTGATAACCGAACACCGTCCACTCGACCAACACGCACCCCAGATAGATCGACCTGCATGGGCCACCGAAACCAACGATCCACTGCGGAAGGGTCGTGAAAATCCGAACCATGAATTGCGTCGAAGACCAGACCGCAATCGTCGATGTGCCTTGCAATCGGACCCAGCTTATCCATCGACCACGACAATGGCATGCAACCGCTACGACTGATCCGGCCAAATGTGGGACGCAAGCCGGCGACTCCACACCTGCGAGTCGGCGAAACGATACTTCCGAGCGTTTCGCTGCCGAGTGCAAACGGCACCAGTCCCGCCGCAACGGCTGACGCGGAACCAGCCGATGACCCGCTAGATCCCTGCTCCGCGTTCCAAGGGTTTCGCGTCTGCCCGCCGAACCAGCGATCGCCCATCGCCAAGGCACCCAGCGACAACTTCGCCACCAAGACAGCTCCGGCGGCTTGCAGCTTGTTCGCAACAGTCGCCGATTGTGCCGTGATCTGATCGCGAAACCCAGGTGCTCCCCAAGTCGTGGGATAGCCAGCGACGGAGATCAGATCTTTGGCTCCCCATGGAATTCCGTGCAGTGGTCCGCGATCTTTACCAGTGGCCAGTTCTTGATCAGCCACCGCAGCCTGTTGCAGTGCGAGTTCTTCCGTGAGTGTCACCACACACTTCAAGTTCTCATCATGAAGCTTCAGACGATTGATACTGTGCTGAGCCAGTTCGACTGCGGTCAGCCGCTGCTCTCGAAGTAATTGACCTAGCCTGCGAATACTCAGAAAAGACAAATCATCGGGTCGCGCCGACGATAACTTTGCCGCCGTAGCGTTGATCGGCGTTAGCCAAGCTGGACACTTCGACGTTCGTTCCAGAATCCCCGGTTCCGCCATTTCCGGATCAAACCGCAGAGCTGGCAAGACGTCATAGTCCACCGGGATCGCTCGCAACTGCCGAACCTTTGACAGCTGCTGCTGCAGATCAACAGCGGTCGATTCACACTGCTGCTGTGTCAGTTGCAGCCCCGAAATCCACTTGGCCTGCTGCACAGCTTCGCCGTTGCACTCATTCTTTTCGGGCGCAACATCAGCAGCAGGCACGGTTGCTGCAATCGACGCCGCCCCCAAACCCAACACGGCACGGCGAGACAAAGCAGTGGGAGAATCAGAAATCGGTTTGTCCTTCATGCAAGTCATTCCAGTTACAATAAGCCTTCGAATCGTCAGTTTGCCAACACATCATCTCATAAAGAAAGCCGGGCAGCGCAACGCAACGCCGTTAGGTATGATCTTCCCGTGTTTTGCAGGGATATCGTAACCCGAACGCATAAGCGAGGGACACTCATCGGCGCACATATCCCTCGCTTACGCATTCGGGTTACAATACAACATCTATCTGGAAAATAGGCCTAACCGCCTGCGCGACGGTCCGCGCGTTTCGGAGTCCAGAGCGCGGGGCGCTGCCCACGCGGTGATACGAACTTAGAATCCTGTCCGGTACCACCCTCTCCAGACTGCAACCATGACTGACGTGACCGCCATCTTGAACGCGATTGAATGTGGAAACACCGGCAGCGACGCTCTGCTGCCGCTGGTTTACGACGAACTGCGTCGGCTGGCCGCCGCCAACATGCAGCAAGAATCACCCGGCCAAACGCTGCAGGCCACAGCACTGGTTCATGAAGCATTCCTGCGACTGGTCGGAGACAGCAACGCCACGTGGCAGAATCGTCGGCATTTTTTTGGAGCCGCAGCGCTGGCCATGCAGCGCATTCTGGTCGAACAGGCTCGGCGCAAAAATCGACTCAAACACGGCAGTGAATTTCAGAAAGCCGACCTGTCGAATATCGACATCATTGCCGAAGCTGTCGGTTCGAACACAGACCTGCTAGCCATCGACGCAGCCCTGACGGAATTCACCGCGACAGAACCGGAAAAAGCGGAACTGGTCCGGCTGAGATATTTCGCCGGACTGAGTGAAGCAGAAGCGGCCGCCACGCTGAATATCTCCCGAGCGACCGCATCCCGCTGGTGGACATTCGCCAAGGCGTGGCTGTTTCAGAAGGTGCGGGACGGCGATTAGGGCGAACGGCAGATCGTTTAACCCGACTCGCAGAGGAGGCTTTTGACCGCCTCTGCGAGTCGGGTTAAACGAAGACACGGCCAAGAAACACGGAATCATTTCAAGAGACTCACCGACGTTCTGCTGGTCGTGTCGCAGTTTTTCTAAAATTCCGTGAGGCGCTTCACAACTGGATGTCGCATTACTTGGTAGAGCGATTACCTTCTACCCGGAGCACCTTCATGACAGACGAGGCAGACGACGAACACACTCAGAATCCGCAGCCGGATGGCGGTGCGTCAGTGTCAGACGACACCGTTCGCAGCACCGAAGCTCAGGCCAGCCCGTCCATTTCGCCGAATTCGGTCGAAGGATTGTTTCTACACGCTTTGCAGATGACATCGGCTGAAGAACGTGAACGGTTTCTGGACGATGCCTGCGATGACAAAGAACGCCGCCTGCGAGTCACCGCGTTGCTGCGAGCCTACGAAGACGCGGGCAGCTTTCTGGAAGAACCCGCCAGTGGACCGCGGCCTCCAGACGAAGTGTCGCTCAGTTTTCTAAAACCGATCAACAAAGAAGGCGTACTCGGCACCATTGGGCCATACGAAGTGCTGGAAGTGATTGGCCGCGGCGGAATGGGCGTTGTGCTGCGAGCCGTCGACCTGAAGCTGAACCGTATCGTCGCCGTGAAAGCCTTGCTGCCGGAACTGGCCGCCAATCCAAATTCACGCCGTCGGTTTCTGCGAGAAGCTCAAGCGGCCGCCGCCATCAGTCATCCGCAGGTGGTCACCATTCACGCGGTCGACGATTCTCACGAAGACGCCAACGGCAAACCCGTGCCGCCATATCTGGTGATGGAATGCGTGGTGGGGCAATCGCTGCAGCAGAAACTGGATCGAGTCGGCACGTTGCGGCTGGCGGAAATCCTGCGCATCGGTCGCCAGATTGGCGAAGGCTTGGCGGCCGCTCACAAGCAGGGCGTGATTCATCGCGACATCAAGCCCGCCAACATTCTGCTGGAAAACGGGGTGGAACGAGTCAAAATTACGGACTTCGGATTAGCGCGAGCCATCGACGACATCACGGTAACTCGCACAGGAGAAGTCAGCGGCACGCCGCAGTATATGTCTCCCGAACAAGCGTGCGGCGAACGAGTCGACCATCGCAGCGATCTGTTCAGCTTGGGCTGCGTGATGTACGCCATGTGTACCGGCCACAGCCCGTTTCGCGGCGACAGTATTGTTCACGTGATCAAGCGCGTCACTCAGGATACGCCGCGCCCGATCGCCGATCAGAATCCAGAAATCCCGCCGTGGCTGATTGAAATCATCACCTGCCTACTGCAGAAAACTCCGGAGCAACGTTTTCAAAGTGCGGAAGACGTGGTGGCGATTCTGGATCAGCATCTGTCACGCATTCAGCACCCCACGAAATCGGGCAGTCATTCGGTCATCAATCAGCAGGTGCCAGTAGCTGACGGCCCGCAGCCACTACCACACCCGAAAACAGTGAAACATCCAGACGAGGGTGTTCCCATGCCTCGCTGGCTGGCAACGCCTATTCTGCCGTCGCGATTTCGTATATCCAACGTTTTGCTGTGGATCGGGATTCCGATCCTGTGTTGTGGCGTATTGGGTCTAATTGCGTTGGCGCAGGGCGGGAGCTGGTTGCAGATCGCCGGGTTTCCGCCCATGGAAATTCAGTCATTTACATTCGGGGCTCTGGGCGTCGCCGTGATGTTCCTGTTGCCTGCATTATTTCTGCGAGTTTCGGAACACAAATCGCCGCCAAAGTGGTGGTTGCCGGTTGTCGCAGTTTGCTGTTTCGGTTTCCTTGCCTATTGGGGCTTAACAGATCCAGCTTCGCCACTGTTTACCGGCCCGACCATACACCCCACAAAGAGCTCAGCAACTGACAGCACGATGGACAACCCGGTTGTTATCCTGAAGCATCCGGATTGGGGCGAAGTCCGCGAACTGAAGATCAACAGACGCGGTTCAACAAGCAGTCAAATGAGCCCGACGGAAACGAAGCTCTACCTCAAACCGGAACTGAGCGGCACGGCAATCCAGATCCATGTCATTTTAATGGACGGGCGAGAGTGGCGGACGTACTTCGATGTCAAGAAACCCGAAACGGAGATTGTCATCGACGAATACGAACTGCAGTTGCGAGATCAGTCACTGGTGGAAGTCCTGGACGATGCTCCCGACGCAAAGCTGCGGATGATTGGCTATCCGTCGCAGAACATTTCCGTGAACGCATTCAGTATCAGCAAAGCACCGTTTCATAAGGCGCTACGACCGGGAGAACACAAAATCATTCTGAACTATGTCCTGAATGAATGGGACGTTCCAGAAGGCTACGTTCAGTTCAACAAACTGGAGTATCGAGTGACCGTTCCGGATACGAACCCAATCCAACTTTCACTGAAAGCCATTCTGGCCGAACACGGCGATCAGGCGAAAACTCACAAACTGCGATGGAACCCGGACTTCCGACCGCTGCCGAAGGATAGCGACAAGCCTGCAGGGAAAACCGAGGCATCGGATGCTGTCAGCGAACTTCCGGCGAACGGGTTCCACGCCGACATCAACCTCGCCAGCTATAAACTCGGCCCCGGCGATCTGCTGGGGATTCATATTTCGCATATCACGTCGGCATCTGCGGCACCTGTTCCGATGAAGCTGACTTCGCGAGATTCCGCTGGTCAGGTTGCCGTGGGAATGCCAGTGTTAGTGCAGGACAACGGGCGGATTGAACTGCCGTTCGAATGCTCCATTGACGTCACCGATAAGTCGATGCTTGAGATCGCAGCTGCGATCACCGCATTCTATGAAGACACCGCAAACATCCTTAACGACGATTCCAGCGGAGTCGTCGTGACACTGCTGGAACGTCGCACACCTGAGATTACCGAAATACTCACGAAATACCGGATTCACCACGGCGACACGGTGTGCCTGTGGATCGACGATCTGGCAACCAAGCGGAAAGGGGAACCACACGTCCCCACGCTGCCACCCGTCACGTTTCCCGAAGAGCGAAACATGCCACCAGCCATCGGAACGCCCTATGCGGTGGACGAAAACGGAGACGTTCTGTTGCCGATGGTGGGCAACGTTCGCGTGTTCAGCCTGAGCCTATCGGAAGCTCGAGGTGCAATCATCAAAGCTTACACCGATGATCAGGACATTTTCCGCCGCGAGAGCATCGGCTTTCTGAGTGTGACCGTGTTGCAGGCGACTGTGGCGAACGAGTGATCTCACGTTGGACAGTCGCGGTCGAGATTCGTCTGCGGTTGAACTCGACCTGTAATGACCAGCTGCAAACAGACCACGGAAGACACGGAATACTCACAATGCAGCGCCACCTGAGTCCAGTGGAGCTTCCGGTGACTCTCGTCACCGGCAAAAGTCTTTCGCCACTGCCGTGGCTGAATCGCAGTCGTGCCCGAAAATCGAGTTTAACCCGACTCGCAGAGGAGGCTTTTGGCCGACTGCACATTGTGCAGCCAGCCTCCTCTGCGAGTCGGGTTCAACGAACACACTGGCAGAACACGAATTTTAGCTGGTGGGAAATTGGCGGACTCGAACTTCCGCTCCCAACGCGATCGTGCCTGAGGATTCGATCGTGGCCGTGATTCCGCAGTGAGACACCATGGCAGCGTAGCCGCCAGCTCCGAGATTATGGTCCATTAAGGCACAGGGATCGCAATCGCCCGTGCCTTGCAGGATGACTTCACCGACAGAAAACTGGGCCATCCGTAACGTGGCGAGATTGATGCCAGACACCACCACGTTTCTGCGGAGCAGGCCTGGGTCGACAGGTTCGCGGCCCAGCAGTCGGCCAATGACTTCCAGATGCTCGTGCTGAATCAAAGTGATCTGACGGTGTGGCCGCTGCTGATTTCCCAGATGATGCTCGCCCACTATTCCCTGTCCCGCCAGCACTTCAATCGATTGCGGCGTGTCCACCTGCTGCCGGCGCGCGGTCGCGATGCCAATCCATTCCACGTTCCCCACGAATTCGCGGGACTTCAATAGTTCGAGCTTCAATGACACGGTGCGAGTTCTCCTGAAAAACGAAAACGGTGGGGGACCGAAATTGTAGATCACCGTTCCAGAAATGTCCTGACACTCCCGGATTCGATCTGCTGGGTTTCTTTAACCACGAAGTTTAATCGTTTTGTACGAAAGCTTATCCACGGGTGCTTAGAAAATCGGGGATTCCAGACATGTCTGGGCGGTAGCCGCCACGGAATTCGACGCTATGCTGCACGCCCAAACAACCTTCAGGCAAAAAATGGCAACAATCCACAGTTTACCTTCGGAAATATGAACTCAGACATACAACTGAATCTCGCGGCCAATACGCTGCTGCAGAACATCCGCGAAACGGCTGACCGGCAACGTGTGGTGATCCAACAAATCGATGATGTAGAAGTGCTGGACTTTGGCGTCAACACTGCCGGTAGCTTATCAGCCGGTTTGTCTTTGGCTCAACTGTGCATGTCCGGACTGGGCACCGTCGAACTGCAGGCGGCGGATGGCACGATTGATTTGCCGCGCGTGTTTGTGCGAACCGACCACCCGCTGCAAGCTTGCCTGCTGTCACAGTATGCGGGCTGGAAAATCGCCACCGATGACTTTTTTGCGATGGGGTCTGGCCCGATGCGGGCTATCGCGGCGGCTGAAGATCTGTTCAAGGAATTCCCCACATCGGAACAACGCACGGCCTGTATCGGCGTGCTGGAAGCCGGTTCGCTGCCAACGGCGTCAGCCTTGCAGGCGATCCGCAAAGGTGTGGGCGATGTGGCGTCGCTGTCGATCGCGGTGGCTCCCACAGCGTCACAAGCCGGTAACATGCAGGTGGTCGCTCGCAGCGTGGAAACGGCGATGCACAAACTTCACGAACTGCATTTTCCCGTACAGGCCGTCGTCAGCGGCTGCGGCAGCGCGCCGTTGCCGCCGGTGGCGAAAAATGACCTGCACGGCATTGGCCGCACCAACGACGCGATCCTGTACGGTGCCGTGGTAAACCTGTGGGTCGATTGTGAGGATGCGCTGATTGAGCAGATCGGACCGGACACACCATCCAATTCGTCCGACGCACATGGCCAGCTGTTTCTGGATTTATTCAAGGCTGCGAATCACGATTTCTATGCACTCGACAAAGCGTTGTTTAGTCCGGCCGTGGTGGTGTTTCATAACCTGAACACCGGCAACAGCTTTCGGTATGGAAGCTTGGTTCCGGAATTGCTGCGTCATTCGTTTGGGCTGTCGTCGTGAAAATTGGAGTCCTTGGAAACGACGGCAGTTGGTACGTCGATCAGATCTGTGCAGCCGCCAGCAAACGCGGTCACACGGCCACGCCACTGCGCTTTCCCGAAATCAGCGGTCGGGTGCTGTCTGGCGGAACAGAACTGCTGATCGGCGAACATCGCATCACTGACTTCGATGCCTTGCTGGTCCGAACGATGCCTCCCGGTTCGCTGGAACAGGTGGTGCTGCGAATGGACATTCTGGCGACCGCGGTCGCACTGGGCGTGCAGATCGTCAATTCACCCAAGTCCATGGAATGCGCCGTCGACAAATATCTGACGACGCAAAAATTGGCGTTGGCAGGCCTGCCTGTGCCCGACACGATCGTGTGCGAACACAGCGAAGCCGCGATGGCAGCCTTCGAGCAACTGGGCCGCGACGTGGTGGTAAAACCGATCTTCGGAGCCGAAGGACGCGGAATTCTGCGCGTCGACCATCCGGAAATGGCACTGCGAACTTTTCGGACACTGGAAAGACTCAACGCCACAATCTACCTGCAACGATTCCTAAAAGGGCCGCTGGAAGACATTCGCATCTTAATGCTGGATGGACGGCCCATCGCATCCATGAAGAGAACTCCGGCGGCGGGCGATTTTCGAGCAAACGCGGCTCAGCAGGGCCACTGCACGGCCTGGAATCCCTGTGAGCTGGAAGTTGAGCTGGCCAAACGCGCCGCAGAAGTCACGGAGTGCGTTTTTTCCGGCATCGACCTGATGTATAACGAAGAGGGCCAAGCCGTCATCATCGAAGTGAACGCTGTGCCCGGATGGCGCAATATTCAGAAGACCTGCGATATCGATGTGCTGGCGGTCTTCTACGATTGGCTGGAACGCACACACAACAAATCGACTGAAAGAAAGATCTGAACTTGCACTATGCACGAACACCTGAACGAAATCATTGCCGCTCTGTCGACATCGCTGCCGCCTGTAATGCGTTGGTGCGGCGCTGTCGCCAAACGGCTGCGACAATTTAATATCGCAGTGGAAGGCAAATCTTCTGGCAGCGCCAACACCGACGCACTGACACTCGCCGACCTGTCGGTTCAGGAACTTCTGGTGGCCGCATTGCGTGATGCCGATCCGATCCTGCGCAGCTGCCGCATTGAAGGCGAAGAATCCACCGGTGACATGGTCCTGTTTTCGAAGACCGCGAAACTGTCGATTGCGATCGATCCGATTGATGGAACCAAGCAGTACCGTGATCGATCGGGGAATGGCTATTCGATCATCGTCCACCTGCACGACGACGAAACACCATACTACTCACTGGTGTTTGCTCCGGAAATGGGAGCCACCGGCACTTGGGTCGAAGTCGGTCGTAATATCCTGAGATGTGGTGCAGACGACACTTCCGTGCCAGCTCGACAGCTTCTGGACAGATTGCCCGATCGACGTCAAAACCGCTCAACCGCTGCGCGGGGAATTTATCTCATCGGTTTTCAGGATCGAGACGCCGCATGCGCGCGCATGGTGGATGGCATTGGCCTGTCGGGACGTACTTCGGACGAAATGCAGGGCAGCATCTATCCATTGATGGCGACGGCCGAGTATGCGGGATCGCTGATTCATTCGCCGAACATCTACGACTTCCCGGTCTCAATGCACATTGCCCGACTATTGGGAGGAGAAGCGTTGTGGGCCCACAATCAGCAACCCGTGCATTATCGAGAACTCTGGATGGACGACCGCGCGGACATGCTGCGGTTTCCGGGGATTGTGGCGTGCAGTGAGCACCCCGACATCAACCGGCAGCTGTGCGAGCTGGCTGAAGGTTGGAGTCAAGTTCGGTACCCGGTTTAGCCAACCGGAAAATTCGACACCACGAAAACTCAACGCGGAAGTCAAACCTTTGTCAAAGTTTGTCCGCAGCTTGACTTCTGCATCGCGTGTTGCAGAATTCGAAACTGCTGGCTCCCCCTCCTCATTCAGTCAACACAGATCATGATCAGCCCGAAAATGTATAAGAGTGGTCGCACGTACGACTTCTTTATGAAGGCTTTGGGCTACGAAGGCAGCATTGATCGCTTTCTGGATTACCTTGAAATCCATTGTCGGCCTGAATGTCGTATTCTGGATGCGGGCTGCGGTACTGGAATTCTGGGCCTGCACTTTCTGGAACGGTTTGTGAACTCCAGCTTGTACGCGACAGATATCGAGCAGGGTTTTTTGGACGCCACACTGGCCAACGCTGAGCGACGTGGAATCGACCGACATCGGGTGACCGTGGGTGTGGGTGATATTTCTGCACCGAATTGCTGGACGACTGAATACGGGGTCGTCGAAACTTTCGAAGACGCCACGTTCGATCTGATTTGCGTTGGAGCGGTCATTGGTTACGCGAATGACACGGAAACCAGT
Source organism: Fuerstiella sp. (assembly GCA_041688835.1). Taxonomy (GTDB): domain Bacteria; phylum Planctomycetota; class Planctomycetia; order Planctomycetales; family Planctomycetaceae; genus Fuerstiella. The sequence continues at coordinate 34,940 of JBDNHJ010000044.1, read as the reverse complement.
CTCCGTCAGCTGGTTCGCATGCTGGCCCCCGGCGGATACTTGCTGAACATGGAAATGAACGAAAGCCCGACCGGTCGCTTTGTTTCCAACCGCTATCGGTATCGCAATATTTCGCTGGAGGAAATGAGCGGAATCATCGAAGCCGAAGGCTGTGAACTGATGTCGACACATCTTCGAATTCGTCATCTGCCGGCAAAACTCACCCGCACCGCGATTGTGGCTCGCAGACGAGGATAGTCAAGGCTGGCAAAAGGCGGAGCATCCGAGTGCTTCGGACTGCCCCTTCCGGTTTCGTGGACGGAGCTGACTGGTTTTGACCGACCTTGGAGGCATTTTGCGCAACACGCTCAACGATAAGCACTTGCGCAATCCACCACCTGTTCATTTTGGTCCGCGAAATGAAGCGGAATGGCGATCATCGATAGCTGCCCCTTGAGATTTTGACGAACGGACGCAATGATAGGCGTAGAGGGACGGGCAAAGATGTCCGTGTCGAATTTCACGTTCAGGTCATCGTGGCCGAAGTTTGGGATCCTGTTTTTTTGAGAATCCTTTTTGTTTGCACGGGAAATACATGTCGCAGTCCCATGGCCGAAGCGTTGTTTCGTCGGCTGGCAAGCGAGCGTTTGGGTTGCGCTGAAGACAAGCTGTTAAGCCACGATGTTGACGTCTTGTCTGCGGGGGTGGCGGCTGCTGATAGTTCTCCTGCATCACCTGAATCGATACAAGTTCTTCGCGAACGTGGTGTGAATCTTTCGGAACATCTTAGCCAGCAGATCACAGATGAGATGCTGGTGAAGTCGGATCTTGTGTTGGCGATGACACCGGGCCATCTTGGCATTCTGCAGAATGCACGACCTGACTTGGCGTCTCGCATGAAATTACTGAAACCGGATGGTGAAGGAATTTCGGATCCGATTGGCTATGGAATTGAAGAATATCGGCGTTGTGCCGATGAAATCACAAGTTCTTTGAAACTTGTGTTAGACGACTGCATTCAGAAAGACACCGAATAACTATGAAAATCGGTATCGCCAGCGATCATCGCGGCTTCCTTATGAAAGGTCGCCTGATTGAATTAGCCAAGAGCCTTGGCCACGACGTCGAGGACTGCGGTCCTCAGTCGACGGAAAGCGTTGATTACCCAGATTACGCGGCCCGAGTTTCGTCTTCGGTCGCTTCTGGAGAGATCGAACGTGGTGTCCTGATTTGCGGGACAGGCATCGGGATGTGCATCACCGCCAACAAATTCGCTGGTGTTCGAGCCGCAAACTGCAATGACAGCGTGACTGCGGAATTTAGTCGACTCCACAATGACGCCAACGTCGTGTGCCTGTCCGCCGACCAACTCAGCGATCAACTGGCCGATCAAATCCTGCGAATCTGGCTGAAGACCGAATTCGAATCGGGACGCCACGCGCGTCGACTTCAGAAGATAACCGATATCGAAATCGGTGCCGGGACGCCGCTGGCAGGAACCGAGTCGAACGCGGAATCGTGACCGATCAGGTGATGCCATGCTCAGTCTTGGTCGACTCGGAAGCTCGCACGGGCCACAGCAACATGCAGCAAGACGAAGCCTTGTTGCACAAAGTGACAACGGATGACCGCCAAGCGTACGTCAGAATCTATCGCTGGTCCGAGCCCACGGTGTCATTAGGCTACTTCCAAAAAATGGACGACTCAATCGACCCTCGGATTGCCGAATGCGACCGAGTCAAACGCATCACTGGCGGCGGAGCGATCCTTCACGACCAAGAACTGACGTACTCGTGCATTGTCCCAGCCACTCACCCGGTTCGCAGCAATCCGATTCAGCTCTATGAACGAGTCCACACAGCCATTATAGAACTGCTGAGGTCAATGGGCGTCGCTGCGTCGCTGCGCAGTGATGTTCCGAATGGAACAGAAACCGCGACCGCAAATGAACCATTCCTCTGCTTTTTGCGATCCGACCCTCGAGATGTGGTCTTCGAAGGGCACAAAATTGTCGGAAGTGCGCAACGCAGGCGGCGTGGAACGATCCTGCAGCATGGCAGCATTTTGCTGCGAGCTTCACCGCTAACGCCTGAAGTCGTTGGAATCTGCGATCTCGCCAGCGGCTTCGACCAGTCACTATTTTCGCAACAATTGCCGGAACGGGTCGGCCGGGCCATTTCGACAAGCATTGACGTGCGAATTATTCGTGATCAAGAATAGCTCCGGATCAGACTCAGCAATTTGCGTTAAAGACAAAACATCGCGGAGTAGGTCGCCTGACATCGCCGGTGCAACGACCTAAAAAAGAATCAGGTACCAATCGGCACCTATCAGAATATCCCTCAATGTTGCATGAATTCGCAACATTGCCGCAAATTACGACACTCGAATCTTTACGGTGCTTTACATTGGCGTTCGACACCGATCAAATAGTGTAAGGATTGTCCTGCTCGATGCAGCTTTTCTGCCCCAAATCGGGTATTTTCGGAATCCGTTTTGTCGAATTATAAATTTCTCAAGGTGACGTCACCGCATGAGAGGTGGAAGTTGTCGACTTCAACTGATAGAATGTCAATCCGGCGATTCAGGCCAGTCGCCGAGAAACACCGTATCGTGATGCTTGAGCGGGGCATCTGTGAGGAGCAACCAAGAATATGATCAGTGCTGAATTAAAGGTCGTCGGCGGAAAACATGACGGGCAAACGATCCCTCTGGACCGTGAAAAGTTCCTGATCGGTCGTGAGCAGGATTGCCAGTTGCGACCGAACACAGAACTCGTGAGCCGACATCACTGTATTTTTACAGTGGATGACTACGCCGTGCGACTTCGTGACCTCGGCAGTACAAACGGAACTTCGGTGAATGGAGAAACCATCCGTCGGGAGGTTGTCCTAAACCAAGGTGACCACGTGACGGTCGGCAGCTTGCAGTTCCAAATCGTGATCAACGAATTCGCGGCAGGCGCGAAGACGGGCAGTATTTCTGCTGCGACAGACGAAACGATTGTGGCAGGTTCAGAGACGTTGTCAGAAATGACTCCCCTGCAACCCAACGAACCCCAATCAGCGCCCACGCTCGCACCGGAAACCGCCGCTGAAATCGCTGCCACCACGCCACCAGAGACATCGGCTGCATCGGCACCGGATGCGCCCCCTGAGTCGGTTGCGATGCCTGACCAGCCAAGTTCCATGGGCGACACAACGGTCATCTCGCAGCAAGCTATGATGCCGGGGCAGATGCCCTATCAACCGATGGGCTACCCAATGTATGGCCAACAACCTTACCCCGGCATGCCGATGCCGTATCCGGGACAGCAATATCCCGGTCAGCCGTACCCCGGTCAACCATACCCAGGACAGCAGTACCCGGGGCAGTCCTACCCAGGGCAACCGTACCAAGGCCAGCAGTATCCCGGCCAACAGTTTGCTCAGCCGTTCCCAACACAGCAAATGCCGATGCCGCAAGCACCACAGCCTGCCGCAGAAACGGCTCCTGAACCAGCCCCGGAAAAGGCACGGGCAGCTCCTTCCGTTGACGTCAGCCTGCCCGACCCAACCACCACTGGTGCCAAGGCAGACACTCCGCCACCACCGGCAGAAAAGTCTGCCGACGGTTCAGAGCCAAAACCCACTGCGGAAAAATCCAACCAAACCGCTGATGCAATCATCAAGCAGTACATGCAAAAACGGCCTGGGGGATAACAGCCAGTAGCCGCCGCCGACCAACGAAAATACAGCCTGCCAGCCGCACAGACAGATCGGAAGAGACTGCGATGCCTGAACCATCGGATCAGCAACGAAAGTACAAGGAATTCCTTGACCTGCTGCCACTCACGCTTGCTCTTGCAGGGCTGCCCCACAGCGAAATTGGCCGCTACTTTACGGCGGAACAAATCGAATCTCGCGTGTTCACGCTGAAACATGCCTACAAATGCTCCCGCCAATTGGCTCGGGAATCCATCCAAACATAGCAGCTCGCTGGCTTTGCAGCCCGTGGTGCATTGGGAACATTTTCCCGATCCGTGACATTACGGCCATCAACGACGTTGGTGCTTGACAGCTGAATCATGGCCAGATATCGTCCGCAGCATTGGATGCATTTGACCTTCCTTTGCATCCACTGTACAGCTCACTTATCCGAACTGTCGATCTCCCTTGCGGGATGCAGACACACAGGAAATGAACATGCACAGGTAATTGAGTACACCCATTCCGGCTCTTGGTGACCTGAAATCGAATTTCAGGACACGATCGGAGACACGGCGTGTTCTATTGTCATTTGGAAGCAAGTGACAGTGATGAAAAGTGGGACCTCGTCCCACTTTTTTTATTATAACGTCCATACGAAACGGTTTCGGTAAATGAACGGCGACGAAATCAAACGCATTGTCGATGCGATTCACCGCGACAAAGGTATCGACAAGGACATCGTCTTCGAGGGGATCGAGCAGGCTATTCTTTCGGCTGCCCGCAAGCACTTCTCCGAAGAAGAAGAGCTTTTAGTGCGCATTGACCGAGCCACAGGAGAACCGTCACTCACCTGCGACGGTGCCATGTTGGAACCAGACCTGATTGGCGATTTACTGGGGCGGATTTCGGCTCAGACCGCAAAGCAGGTCATGATTCAACGAATTCGTGAAGCCGAACGTGATTCTCAGTATGATGAGTTCTTGGACCTGAAGAGTCAGCTGGTGACAGGAGCGGTGACGCGAGTTGATCGCGGGACAGTCATCGTTAACTTGGGTAAACTGGAAGCCATCCTGCCTCGCAGTGAGCAAATCAATAAGGAAAGCTATCGTGTCGGCGATCGCGTTCGTGCGATCGTGTTGGATGTTAAGAAAGCTGGTTCCCGAGTCCGAATTATCTTGTCTCGCACACATCCAGATTTCGTGCGACGACTGTTTGAAGTCGAAATTCCGGAAGTCAATGATCATATCATTGAAACCCGTTCCATCGCTCGAGAAGCCGGACACCGTTCAAAAGTGGCCGTGTCGTCTCATGATTCCACAATCGATTGCGTGGGTGCGTGTGTTGGAGTGCGCGGAGCACGAATTCGGGGTATTGTCGAGGAACTGAACGGCGAACGGATCGACATTGTTCGCTGGAACGACAGCTTACAGATTTTGGTGCCGAATTCGCTGCAACCGGCGGAAGTCGAAGACGTCATCTTGTGCCCGATGCTTGGCAAGGTGATTTGCTTGGTGCGAGAAGATCAGCTGTCATTAGCAATTGGCCGCAGGGGACAGAACGTTCGCTTGGCCTCGAAACTCGTTGGGTGGGACATCAACGTGATGAACCAAGAATCATTGGACGAACAGCTAGATATTTCTATTGAAGCATTCAGCGTGGTTCCCAAAATGCCGTCTGATCTTGTGGAAAACCTTGTGTCGCAGGGGTTCTTTACGTTTGATGACCTGTCAGTGATCGAACCTGATCAACTGCAAGAAATGAGCGGACTGTCGCAGGCAGATGTTGACGAAATTATTGAATTCGCGGATGCGGAAAGTTTACGCATCGAAAAAGAAGAAATCGCGGAAGCGGCTGCCCGCAAATTAAACCCTCAGCCACAGCCCGCCGCTCGGGTCCCGGCCAAAAAAGAAGCAACTGCGGAGCCGGTGACGGCCGCTGCGGAAGTTGCTGAAACGGCAGAAACGACGGAAACGACGGAAACGACGGAAACGAAATCGGGCGAGATCGATTCTGCCGCAGACGTAGAGTCTGTTGCAGTCGCTGAAACGCCCACAAAAGAGCCGGAAACCACCGACTCATAGCAGTAATTCCCACCGGGATGACATTACAGTCGTCTCGGGACTAAACAGCACTAAATAACGGAGATGGCTTTCAATCAATAACTAATATCGTAGCTCGACCAAGACGCCGAGCTAGAAATACCATGAGCGTTATTTACATGTTCGTTTACAAAAACTGCGAAGCACGTTGAAATGTACCGCAGTGTCCTACCGACACTGACGGTCCTGATCGACCGCGATTCTCACCTGCGTGAGTAACCGATCGCGAAGCGTCGAAGGGGTAGTTGTTTTGAAGATTCGTATCTTTGCTTTGGCCCGAGAACTCGGCCTGGACAGCAAGGTTTTACTTGGCCTAGCCGATGAGGCAGGCGTCAAGTTGCGCAACGCGCTGGCTACAATTACGCCAGAAGAGCGTGACCAGATCGTAGCCCATGTCAAGGGTGGCAGCGGCAGCAGCGCGGCTCCAGCAGAACCTAAGCCCGACGACCTTGCACCAATCCGTGAGACTCATCCGGGCAAAGTCCGTGATATCAAGCATATCCCGGATAAGGTCACCAAGACTGACATCGCGGCGCAAGAGCCTGTCGAGGTTGAGGCTGAGCCTGAGGTCGTTCAGCCCGAGATAGAAGCTGAGGCTCCAGTTGCCGTCGCGGAACCAGAGCTTCCAGCAGTTGTAGAAGCAGTCATTGAGATCAAGGCTGAGATCAAGGCTGAGGAAGAGGCCAGCCCCGAGACGGACGAAGCAGAGCCTCCGGTCGCTGAAGCTTTCCCCGAAGCAGAAATCCCATCAGCTCCTGAGACTCCAGCTGTCGTTGAGACTGTCAAGGCAGAAGAACCGGCTACCAAGCCGACACCATCCCCGCCAGCACAGCCTCAAAAGGCAGCGTCACCCATGATGCGCATGGCTGGCCCGCGCGAAATGAAACCGATCGGTTCCATCAAAAGCGGCGCGGGAGCCAAAGACAGCGGCGTAGAGAAGCCTGCCCCACGGCCAGCATCCCGTCCCATCGGACGTCCGTTGGTGGCTGCGGCACCGACCTTCCAGCCTGCGGTGGTCAAGCAAAAGCCCAAAAAGGACAGCGAGAAGGCGATGAAGCCAGTGATCTCTCTGGACTCCATTGTCGATACCGCCAGCCCGCTGGCCGAGCAGCTCAAACAGCTGAAGAACGCTCGAGATCAGCATGATGGTGCCACGGGGACGCCCGGTAAACGCGGCCCCAAGACTGGCAGCCTGATCGAAGGTTTGCGTCGAGCAAGAGAAGAACAACGTTCGCAAAAGAAGCAGCGAAGACGCAAACGCACTTCAAACGTCGCCCTGAAAACCAGCGCCCAGATATCGTTTCCGATTACGGTCAGAAATCTTTCGGAAGCCATTGGCCGACCCGCCAAGTCGATCATGGGCTACTTTTTCCGAGATGGTCGAATGGTGACCATCAACGACGAGTTGGGAGAAGACGAAGCACTCGAAGTTTCCATGGAACTGGGCGTCGATCTCGAAATCAAACGCGGTCGTGACATTGAAGTCGAGCTTCTGCAATCTCTTGACCATGAAGACGATGAAGACACACTCGAATGGCGACCGCCAATCGTGACGATCCTTGGTCATGTCGACCACGGTAAAACGACACTGGTGGATAAGCTACGGCTGGCCAACGTGGCTGCTGGCGAAGCGGGCGGAATCACTCAACACATCGCCGCTTATCAGATTGAACGAAACGGCCAAGCCGTCACGTTTGTCGATACCCCCGGCCATGCGGCGTTTGGTGGCATGAGGGCTCGTGGAGCCAACGTGACGGACATCATTGTGCTGGTCATCGCGGTCAATGATGGCGTCATGCCTCAGACTGTGGAATGTATCAGCCACGCCAAAAACGCGGGTGTTCCGATCATCGTCGCACTCAACAAAATGGACCTTCCCGATGTTGATGACCAAAAGGTTCTGCAACAGTTGGCACAGCATGAGCTGCTGCCGTCGGAATGGGGTGGTGAATATGAAGTCATCAGAACTTCCGGCGAAACCGGATTGGGGCTGGATGACCTGATTGAAACGATCCAACTGACGGCCGAGCTGCACAATTATCAAACCAACCCAGAACGTGAAGCACTGGGTGTCTGCTTGGAATCCTTCCGCGACGAAGGTCGAGGAGTCATTGCATGGATGATTGTCCAAAAGGGGACTCTGCGAGTTGGCGACAACATCCTCTGCGGTACAACCTACGGACGCATTCGAGCGATCTACAACGACAACAATGAAGAAATCAGCGAAGCTGGTCCGTCAATGCCGGTGAAGGTGACCGGCCTGAATGAGATCCCATCGGCTGGTGTGCATTTCTTCGCCATGAAGGATATCGAAGAAGCACGCGGCGTTGCGGAAACTCGAATTCACGAAGGTCGCGAAGAATCGCTGTCCAAGAAGGGCAAACCCAAGACCATCACTGACATTCTGGCCTCCGGTCGTGAGGGCGAAGGACCTCAAACCCTGCCAGTCATCATCAAAGCGGACACTCCGGGATCACTGGAAGCCATCCGCGGCGAATTGGACAAATTTGACCACGAAGAAGTGTTGGTCAAAATTATTCACGAGGGCGTCGGTGGCGTCAACGAGAGTGATGTGTATCTTGCCAGTGCGGGTGGGGCGATCATCATTGCCTTCCATGTTGTCGCCGAAGATCGCGCCGCGTTGCTGGCTGATAATGAGGGCGTCGAAGTTCGTCGGTACAACATCATTTACGAAGTCACAGAACACATCCGTCAGTCACTGGAAGGCATGTTGCGTCCAGAACGGGTCGAAGTCGCTACAGGTCGGGCAATTGTCCTCCAGACGTTTAGCATCAGTCGCTTCGGAACAATTGCCGGGTGTCGTGTTTTGAATGGCACAATCAGTCGCGACAACAGGGTTCATGTCATTCGCGATAACACTGTGCTGAACAACTATCGGCTGGCATCGCTGAAGCGAGAAAAAGACGATGCGAAGGATGTTCGTGACGGCATGGAATGTGGAATTCGACTGGACGGCTTCAATGACGTGAAAGAGGGAGATATCCTTGAAGCGTTCCGGGTTGACGAAATTCAGCGAAAACTCGAATAACACGATCTGTTTCATCGCAGCAGGGCGTCAGTAAATGCAGCCGGAAGGAAAGTTCCGGAGACGCCGCTGCTGAGAGCAGGATTGGCCCGTTCCGAAAGTCTTACCATGTCATCACGTCGTACCGCCCGAGTCGCTTCGGTAATTCGCGAAGTTGTCAGCCTCAGCATCCTGCAGGAGCTGCGAGATCCTCGTATTCAAAACGTGACGGTATTAAGTGTCAATGTGAGCCCGGACTTGCGTTATGCCAGAATCCAAATCTCGGTCATGGGAGATGACAAAGAATCAGCGTTAACAATGCACGGGCTAAACTCGGCCCGCGGCTATCTGCAATCAAAAGTCGCCGATCGGATTAAGAGCCGGTACACACCGGAACTAAAATTCGAAATCGACAAGGGCGTACAGAAGTCGATCGAAGTCTCCAGAATTTTACGCGAGGTTCTGCCATCTACGGATGCAGAGCAGGAACTTGTGAATTCCGACTCGACAAAAACCGTCGATGTCGACCCCAGTGAATAACACGCGGATCACCCACACCGTTACCAACATCAGTCGCGGTTTCGCAACAGGAACAGAACATGCCATCGGCAGCTGCAACAAAAGCAAGCGATAAGACTTCCGCCTGCAAAAAGCTAACCACATTACTGCAAAAGGATTACGGAAAGACCGTCCCGAAACAGAAATTTCCAGTCTTGGAAACCATGTTGTTTGCCGTCTGCTTGGAAGATAATCCGTGGACTGATGCAGAAGCTGGCTATGACAAACTGATCAAGTCGTACTTCGACCTCAACGAAATTCGAGTCAGTTCGGTCAGTGAGCTTGAGCGAACATTAAGCAACCTTCGAAATGCTGACTGGAAGGGCCTGCGAATCCGCTCCATCTTGCGATATGTCTTCGAAAGCACGTACAGCTACGACTTCGAAAAACTCGCCCGACTCACGCTGGAATCTGCCCAAAAACGCCTTAAAAAAATCGACTACATTTCCCCGTTTGTGACGAACTTTACACTGCAGCAGACGATGGGTAGCCATGTCCTGTGCCTTGATGAATGTTCTCACAGAGCAGCAATTCACCTCGGGATCGTGCCTGCGGACAGCACCCTCGATGCGGCGTCCGAATTCCTAAAGGCGGGCGTTAAGAAGACGGAAACGTTTACGTTTACCCATCTGTTGCGTTGTTTGGCGACCGACCCAAAATTCGTGGATCGGTTTGCTGATGAGTACGACGAAGAGGGCGAATTCGATGTCCTGAAGGTTTCAGAACGACTGAACGTGATCAAGTCTCCGAAGAAAAAGAAGAAGAAAAAGGTAGAACCAGCCCCGGTCAAAAAAGCCACGCCAGCCGCAGACAAGAAAACGGCTAAGAATTCCGGCATCGCGTCAAAGCAGCCAGCGTCTTCCACGAAAACCAAAGCGGAAGCAACAGCAACGAAGACAGCGGCCAAAACCACCTCTGCATCCAGCAAAAAACAGGCCAAGAAGCCTGCTACAAGTTCAAAGACCAAGCCCAAAACATCCGCTCCGAAAACTGCCAGCAAAAAATCGACGGCTAAAGCCAAGACGCAACCAGCCAAAAAGGCGGCCAAGAAGAAGCGATAGCTCGCTGCTGCTAACCAACCACAGAGCGACGATCTTTTCACGAAGTCCTGCGGCTCAGCTTCTCATCCGCAGAGAAATCCGCGATAATCTGGATTCTAACAGAACGCCCAGTCCGCGACGGGACGCACGTTCTCTATCGACCTTCCAGAAAAGTATCGGCTCTGAAAGATGGAACGAATCTTCACAAAAAATGCGGGCGTCTGCCTAATCGGACTCCTGTGCATGTTTTCAGCGCCAACAGCTGTTGGCAGCCCACAGCCCCCGGCCACGGAAACACCCCAGCCGTTGCCCGCTCTGCAGCAGCCGGCGGATGATGACGTCCCAGAACTGAAAAATCCTGTCGTACCGCAGGACCCCAAACAGGTTGAGGCCCGAGCAGCATATATGGAGGGCCTCGCCGCGCAGAAGGACGGAAATCTGACGGATGCCATCAAAGCCTTTGCTCGAGCCGCCGCTGCCGACCCGACAGCTCCCGAACCCGTGCGAGCGCATGCGATCCTGCTCCGCAGACTCGGTCGCGCAAGTCAGGCCGAAGCCATGGCCCGCAAAGCCGTTGAACTCGATCCTAACGACTACGAAATGCGATTGGAACTCGCCGGAATGTTGCTGGCGCAGCGCAAGCCGCAAGAAGCGACGGACCTGATTGAAGCGGCCCTTGAATCCAAAACACTCGATCGCAAGTCTCCGGAATTCGTCAATCTGCATAGCGTTCGGGGCCGGGTCCACTTGCTAACTCAGGATGCCGCGAAAGCGGCTGAGAGTTTCGGAGTGATTCTTGACGCGCTACAAAAGCCAGAAGATTTTGGCCTCGACTTTCGGCAGCACCAAGCACTGCTGGGCGACAAAATCACCGGGTACGAACCAGTGGGCCGCATCATGTTGCAGACCGGCAACAACGACAAAGCCATCGTCGCGTTCTCAGCGTTGATTGGTATCAACGAAGACATACCGGGCGATGATCACTATTGGCTCGCACTGGCTCAATATCGACAAGATCAGCTAGACGAATCCGAAAAGAATCTGCTGCGATACTTCGATTCCAATCGTAGAAGTCGCCCCGCTTTGCAACTGCTAACGGACATCTACGAAGCGAAGTCACAGCCGGACAAAATCACTGAGAAGCTAAGTCAACTCGCCGAAAACACGAACGACGCGGACGCCGTGAACATGTTTCTGGGCGACATGCTGGTCGACAAAGGGCAGGGCGACGAAGCCGCCGAAGTTTATCGCGCGGTCATTGCGAATTCAGGGAACTCAGATGCCTATATCGGACTGATCCGCGTCGACGCCTTGAAGCATGACGCCGAAGCACTCATGGGCAGTGTGAACAAGGCGCTGAAAGCACGAATTCAACGCCAAGAACTGGTTCCGCTGATCGAAAGAATCACACAAAACGAAGACTTTGCAAAACAATTGGTTTCGACTGCAGTCAATGCGGCAACAAGCAAAGCGGCGACTGAACGCCCAGATGCGATCTACTTTTATAGCCAGATCGCAGAGTCCCTGAAGATGTTCGAGGCTCAGGGAAAATTGCTGCAGGCGACATTGGAAATGAATCCCGACCCACGACTTCGCATCGAAGCCGTTAGTCAACTGGGACTCAACCAGTATAGCCAAGACGATTATGTAGCGGCCGCTCGGACGTTTCGAGAGATGTTGGCGATTCAGGAACTGCCGGACAATGAGCGTGCGATGACTTTGTATCGCCTGTCAGTCGTCGAAGGTCGAAACGAAAACTACGAAGAAGCCATTGAAGCAATTCAGGCCGCCGTCCGCTTCGCACCTCAAAGTCCACTGTTAACAAATCAATTAGGACTGCTGCAGTTGCAGGCAGACCAATACGACGCTGCGGAACGGACGTTGAAGACCGCAGTTAAGTTATCCGAAGGTGATACAAGACTGGAAGCAGACAGTCGTACGTTACTGGGCGGTTTGTATTCACGACTGCGGAAATGGGACAACGCCATCACCACGTACCAAGAGCTGCTCGAACTTCCGGAGCTGACTCCAGACATGATTCGACGCGGCCGCATGGCGCTGTCAAATGCCTATGTTCAAAAGGGCGACATGGTGAATGGAGAACGAATCCTAGAAGAGATCTATGCGTTGGAACCCGACAGCCCCGGTATCAACAACGACTTGGGATATCTGTACGCAGAACAAAACAAGAACTTGGAACAGGCGGAGAAAATGATTCGGATTGCCGTCGCTGCCGAACCGGACAATCCAGCTTACTTGGATAGTCTCGGATGGGTTTTGTACCGCAATGAAAAGTACGCTGAAGCCGAAACGGTTTTGCAGAAAGCCAATTCCGACCGGGACTATCGAGACTCAACGATCATCGAACACCTAGGTGACGTTCAGCAGGCGCTGAAGAAGTCTGAGCAAGCGGCCGGCACATGGCAGGAAGCACTCGATGTCGAACAGAAATCTGACGCCCCGGACTCAGAGATCGTCAAACGTCTGACAGACAAAATCAGTGCGGCAAAACTAAAGCCAGTCGAAGATTAACAAACGGCCTGCTGCCAGAATTGATAGTTCGACCCCGAAGTCCCCCGAAGCCACTCCACGGCAATGCAGAAATTGATAGCGAACGTCTGATGGCCAGAGAAACCACAATTCGACAATCTGATGATGAACCAGATGCGTCCAGATCAGGTTCCGTGCCGCCGACAACACCGGTCGTCGGTTCAGCATTCGAAGACAGCCCGGATCAGCCGGAGTTTGACGAAGCCCTGCGGCCATCGCGATTGGACGATGTCATCGGTCAGACGGCCGTTGTGGAGCGGATTCGCATTTTACTGATCGCGGCCAAAATGCGAAAACAGCCGCTAGGCCATCTGCTGTTGGATGGACCACCGGGCCTAGGAAAAACAACGCTGGCCAGTGTGATCCCCAAGGAACTGGGAACCGCTTTTCAGATTACCGCCGGCCCGTCTTTGAACGCCCCCAAAGACTTGCTGCCGTATCTGACAAATGCAGAAGAAGGGTCGGTGCTGTTCATTGATGAAATTCACCGCTTGCCGCCAGCCGTTGAGGAATTTATCTATCCGGCGATGGAAGATTTTCGGGTCGACATCACACTTGGCGACGGCCTAAACGCCCGCACCATCAACATGCAGCTGCAACCGTTTACGGTCATCGGTGCGACGACTCGCAGCGGTATGCTGACGGCTCCCCTGCGCGACCGATTTGTGAATCGGGAACATTTGAGTTTCTATACGTTGGAGGAACTCACCACGATTGTCTGCCGCAACGCCAGTAAACTGCGGACAACGATTACCGAGGACGCTGCCCGAGAGATCGCACTTCGCGCGCGTGGCACGCCTCGCAAGGCCAACAACTGGTTGTTGTGGACCAGAGACTACGCTGACGCACGAGCTGACGGCAAGATCACGCTGGAGATCGCCAACCAGGCACTGAAGATGAAAGGCGTCGATTCCCGAGGACTCGAAGAACTCGACCGACAGTACATCGAAACTGTCATTTCAGTCTTCAGTGGCGGGCCGGCCGGCGTACAAGCGATCGCTCATACGATCAATATTCCAGCCGATACGTTGGAAGACGAAATCGAACCTTACTTGTTGCGTGAGGGTCTGATTCAGCGAACGCCGCGTGGTAGAGTTGTCACGCCCGCTGGCTGGCAGCATGTTGGCCGGAAACCGCCGGAACAGCAGCTTCCGACGGCTGAGGGCGGCGGTCCGCAGCCAACACTATTCTAATCTGCTTTAACATGGCACGATTGACCGGCGAGGCATTCAATCTGCTGGTCCGTGCTTGGAAGATTTTCGATCATGAGTTCGTTGGATTTTTACAATTTTGATGTCGTTGTGGTGGGCGCTGGGCATGCGGGCGTTGAAGCGGCCTTGTCGGCAGCTCGCCTCGGTGCCAAAACCGCCTTACTGACGATGAGTTGCGACACGGTGGCTCAGATGAGTTGCAACCCGGCCATCGGTGGGGTTGCCAAAGGGCAGATCGTCCGAGAGATCGATGCACTCGGCGGAGAAATGGGGCGGATCATTGACGCCACCGGAATTCAGTTCCGGATGCTCAACAGCGGCAAAGGCCCCGCGATGCACAGTCCGCGTGCGCAGGCCGACAAGAAGGCTTACCAGTTCGAAATGAAGTGGCGAGTCGAACAACAGGACAACTTGAGCTTACGGCAGGAGTTGGTCGAAGGCCTAGAAACCAACGCTGGAAAAGTCACGGGCGTGCGAGTCGCTGGGGGCACAACTTACGCGGCGAAAACCGTCATTCTGACGACCGGTACGTTTCTCAAAGCGATCATGCACACGGGAGAAACGCAGTCAGAAGGTGGACGTGCCGGAGAAAAATCGGCTCACGGAATCTCAGGGCAATTGCTTGGCCTTGGGTTTGAGCTGCAACGTTTCAAAACTGGCACACCGGCGCGTATCAACGGACGAACGATCGATTTTTCTAAGTGCGAACGTCAGCCTGGCGACGACCATCCGCAGCCGTTTTCGTACTTAACGGACAAGATTACTCAGCCACAAATGGACTGCCATTTGACGGCGACAACTCTAGAAATGCACGCGCTGATTCAGGCCAACCTGTCGCGTGCCCCAATGTACAGCGGACAAATTGAATCGACCGGACCGCGATACTGCCCGTCGATCGAAGACAAAGTCGTGCGGTTTGCGGACAAAGATTCGCACCAAATCTTTCTAGAACCTGAAGGCCGCAACACGCTCGAATACTACTGCAATGGAATCTCCACCAGCCTGCCGCGAGACGTTCAGGATCGCATGATCCGCATGATTCCCGGCTTGGAAAATTCCGACATCATGCGATTTGGATACGCGGTCGAATACGACTTCGCGCCCCCGACGCAACTATTCGCCACCATGGAAACTCGCAAAATTGCAGGGCTGTATTTCGCAGGCCAACTGAACGGCACAACGGGTTACGAAGAAGCCGCTGGGCAAGGACTGCTGGCTGGAATCAACGCAGCGTTAAAGGTTGCGGGGCGGCCGCCGTTCATCCTTGATCGCAGCCAAGCTTATCTGGGTGTACTGGTCGACGACTTGGTCACCAAAGGCGTTGATGAACCGTATCGGATGTTCACTTCCCGAGCGGAATACCGCATGCTGTTAAGGCAAGACAATGCCGATCGCCGACTGACTCCACTGGGAATTGAGCTGGGGACGGTGTGCCCTGAACGAGCCAGACGATTGAAACAACACGAAGACGAAATTCAGTTGGCTGAAAAAACCATTTCGAAAATTCGCTACCAAGGCAACACACTGGAAGAATGGTTGCGACGCCCGGAAATTGGCTGGATAGACGTGGCAAAAATGAGCCCCGAATTGGCTGAGCTGAACGTTTCTGAACTTTGCAAACGTCACGTTGAAATCGAAGTGCAGTACGCAGGCTACATTCGTCGGCAAGAGGCGGAGATTGCTAAGCTGCAGAAGGTGGATAGCGTACGAATTCCGGAGACTTTCAGTTTCTCCGGCGTTCCGCAATTGCGACATGAGGCACGGGAGAAATTAGGTAAGTTGCAGCCGACTACTGTTGGTCAGGCCAGTCGGGTGAGTGGAATCACTCCAGCCGACATCGCGGTATTGCTAATGTATCTAAAAGCCGGAGAAAAAACGCAAAATAGAGCACCGCAATCAACGTAAACCCATTTCACCAATAGTGTTATGAAACACCTAGGAGGCCCCAGCGGAGAAAACGGGGGCTCTGGCGTTCAGATAAACACGGTAAGTACCAGCATATTCAGCAAGCAGGATGAGATGGGCGAATTGCGGCACGAAAACTCCCGTTGACCGACTTCTGCGAATAGATACAATCGGCACTGTTGAGGAACAGGAAAGCTAAGGGGGCTACAAACAATCACACAGTTTGGCGAGCTTCGACAGTTTGCTTACCTAGAGTAGTCTCAGGTTCAACCGAACGAAACGACTTCGTATCGGTCATATTTTTTTGTTCTTGGCGATACATGGATGGTGTCCGACTGGAGTCGGATATGCACAACTACCGCAAGGTAGCTCATCGCTCATCACAGAACGGATTGTGACGCATGAAGACAGTCTTTACGACGGGTGAAGCCGCGAAAATCTGCAAGGTTAGCCAGCAGACAATTATTCGCTGTTTCGACTCCGGCCAACTCAAGGGCTTCCGGGTTCCGGGTTCCCGATTTCGACGTATCCCACGCGACATCCTTTACAAGTTTATGAAGGACAACGGCATTCCCACGGATGCCCTTGAAAGCGGTAAGCGAAAAGCCTTGATCGTCGATGACGATGAGGAATTAGTCGAACTCATCGTCGATGCCCTTGAAGCCGATGGGCGGTTCGAAACACGAGTCGCCAACAACGGCTTTGACGCCGGAATGATGGTCAAGGAGTATCATCCTGACATCATCGTTCTGGACGTGATGTTGCCGGACATCAATGGCAAAGAAGTGTGCCAGCGAGTTCGCAGCGATTCGACGCTGGACGATGTTCGTATTATCTGCATCAGCGGGATGGTCGAGCAGGATAAGATTCAGGATTTGAAAGATTCTGGAGCGGATCATTTTCTGCAAAAACCGTTCGAAGTTGATCAGATGATTGAGCGAATCTGCCGACTGCTGGACATTGAACAGTTGACAACATAGCAGCTTTCAGAATGACAGGTGGCTTATCACTGTGCCTGTTATACGTCAGATTGCAATCGTGGCAGGAACTGTCAAACTATTCTCAGCGGTCGCCCAACGGCGACCGCTGTTTTCGTTTCCTGATGGTCGGCTTTCGAAGCAATACAAACCGCTGAATGGACGTCTCCAGAAAAACATCATCTGCTCTGCCTCCGGATGACGGAGACCAAGAAGACTGGGATCTCGAAATCCTGCAGGCCATGGTCTCTCCGTCCACTGCAGAAGACGCTGCGCTGGCGTGTGCCGCTGCTTGGATGAATTTCGTTCGCGCGGACCGAGTTGCTGTCGCGGTGTTTGACTCCACAACGTCGTGCATCGTGGCTCATGGCCAACGAGATGACAGCCATTTAACGATCTATGTTGGCCGCGAAAACGCCGCCGTCTCTGCACTGCTGCGCCCTGAGCGACTGTTCGATTCGGGCGGCCCCTGTGTCATAGAAGACCCCAGCCATATTTTGTGCTGGCCAGAACATCTGTCTGCCGTCTTGGTCAGTGTCGACGAAAACGCGGTCGAAGAAGAACGTGTTGACTTGGTGAAGGACATCAGCCGCAGATTGTTGTCACGCTGGACAGCGCCTGTCACGTCATTCGCCAATCCTGAACACATGGAAGCGATGGCGGAATTTGCTGCGGGTGCAGGGCACGAAATCAACAACCCACTGGGCAGTATCATCGGACAAACGCAACTGTTGCTGAAACGCGAAGATCGAACGGACCACCGCCAAGCCCTCGAAACAATCGGCGCTCAAGCGTGGCGAATCCGTGACATGATCGGCGACACAATGTTGTTTGCTCGTCCGCCGCAACCGGAGTTCACCGACTGCAACCTCGTCCAAATTTCGCAGAAGATTGTCAGCGATATCAACGCTGCGTTCGGCGGACGTGAAGACTGGATCGAACTCAGAGCATCTCATCCACAGATTACCGCCTTTGCTGATCACGCCCAAATCTCAACGCTCATCGCTCACCTGCTACGAAACGCCTGTGAAGCGGTGTTGGAGATAAGTGACACCAAACGCATCGTCATCGAATTGAATCGAGAAGCTGACTTTGCTGCCAGCATCCGGATCACCGATAACGGGCCAGTGATTCCTGCCAAAATTCGGCAGCACTTGTTTGACCCGTTTTATTCCGGTCGACAAGCTGGTCGAGGACTCGGTTTCGGGCTTTGTCATTGCTGGCAAATCGTCAGAATGCACAACGGCATTTTAACTCAGGAATCCCTAGCCGCAGGCAATCGGTTTGTGGTTGTCCTGCCTGTCGACTAAGCCCGGAGCATCGCTGAGCCATGACCATCGACCAGAACACATCACAAACTCTGCTCGATCAGCTACCGTGGCTGCGTTTGTCGCCGCCGATCATCGCCATTGGGCTGGCCGTCGTTTTCAAAGAGGTCAATTTCGCTCTGTTGCTGGCCACATTCTACGGATGCCTGTTGCTGTCCTGCTTCTCAGCCGCCGGCAGTATCGATGAGCTGTGCAACATCGTCATCCGACAATTGACAAATACGGATCACGCGGCGGTCATCTTGTTTACTGTCCTGCTGGGCTCAATGATCAGTGTCATGAACCAAAGTGGTGGCACGTCAGCCGTTGTTGAACGCATGACGGGCTTCGCAAACACGCGTCAGAAGGGGCAAGTTCTGACTTGGTTAACGGGCCTCATCGTGTTCTTCGACGACTACGCCAACACGCTGCTGATCGGCGGTTCCATGAGACCGCTATGCGATCGATTGAAAATCTCACGCGCCAAACTTGCCTTTTTAATCGACGCGACCGCCGCTCCCGTTGCTGGACTCGCAATTTCCACATGGACGGCATTCGAAATTGGAGTGATCACCCAAGGCCTGACGGCCGCGCAGATTGATGCCAACGCCAGCGAAGTTTTTTTTGCCACGATTCCGTTTCGGATCTACCCTTTGCTGGCGATTGTTACGGTCGCCGGAATCGCCATTTGCGGTCGCGATTTCGGCCCGATGCTGGAGGCAGAACAACGAGCCCTGAACGACGATCAACATCGGCCAAATCAACAAAATCGATTCGTTGGTACCTCGATCTGGTTCGCCATCCTGCCCGTCGCTGTTTTGGTGGCCATTGTGATTGTTGGGTTCCTGCGGGATGTCGATGCTTACCGTCTGCTGCTGCTGGCAGCACTGGCCGCTTCGACTTTGGCCGTGGTTTTGCCCTTGGCGGGCCGGCAGATGACAATGGCGGAATGTTCTGCCAGTTGGGTCGCAGGAATCGAATCAATGATTCCGGCGATCATTGTATTGACGCTTGCGTGGTCAATTGCAGACGTGTGTGGTGTCGAGCAGCTGAACACGGCGGGCTACCTAATTTCTCAAGTGGGAGATAGCATTTCTCCGGTTTTTCTGCCGACGGTGGCGTTCATTGCAGCAGCAGTGATCGCGGTTTCGATTGGCAGCTCGTTTACGACAATGTCGCTGCTGTTGCCGCTGTTTATACCGCTGGCTTGGAGTATTCTGGGCTCTGCAGATTCATCGGTGTCTGTCGATGAACCGATATTTCTGGCTACGATCGGAGCGATTTTGGCGGGTGCAATCTTCGGTGACCACTGTTCGCCAATTTCTGACACAACAGTTCTTTCTTCCGCTGCTGCTGGATGTGATCATCTACAGCATGTTGCAACTCAATTGCCGTATGCGCTGCTTATTGCAGCGTGTTCCGTCTTTTTGGGATACCTTCCGATCGGATTCGGTGTCCCGTGGTGGCTTTGCCTGCCGATCAGTGCCATGGCGTGCATCGGCGTGGTGCTTTATCTGGGACAGCGCCCAACAGAAATTCAAAACGAAAACGTAGTTCAGTAAGAGACGAAGAAATCATGACACAAGCACGTCTTCAGGGAATTTTCACGCCCAATCTGGTCCCGTATTCTGCCAATGGCGGGATCAACGAAGAAGAACTTCGCCGCTATGTGGAGTGGCTCATCGAACGCGGTGTGCATGGCTTGTACCCCAACGGTTCCACGGGCGAATTCACAAGATTCACCCCCGAAGAACGACGCCGGATTGTTGCGATCATCGCAGATCAGACAAAAGGACGAGTGCCAATTTTGGCGGGTGCTGCCGAAGCGAACGTCAAAGAAACTTTGGCCGCCTGCGAGTACTACGCATCGCTGGGAATCCGCGCCGTCGCGATCGTCGCACCGTTTTACTACAAGCTGAGTCCCGCCAGTGTGTACGCTTACTTCAAAGAGATCGGGGACAACACTCCGATTGATGTCACGCTGTACAATATTCCAATGTTCGCCAGCCCGATTGATGTTCCGACGCTGCAGCGTCTGTCGGAAGAATGTGAACGCATCGTCGCGATTAAGGATTCGTCCGGCGAACTCCCGCACATGATTCGCATGATTCAGGCCGTCAAACCCAACCGTCCGGACTTCTCATTCCTGACCGGATGGGATGCAGCACTCATGCCAATGATCCTTGTGGGCTGCGATGGCGGAACCAATGCCAGTTCCGGGGTCGTACCGGAACTCACAAGAAAGCTGTACGATCTTACGGTCAGTCATCAGATCGACGCGGCACGCCAGATTCAATATGACCTGATCAAACTGTTTGACACCATGATTTACTCGGCCGAGTTTCCGGAAGGGTTTCGAGCCGCCGTGAATCTGCGAGGATTCAACATGGGACGGGGCAGACAGCCGATGTCGACTGAACAACGCACGGATCTGACAACCCTGAGTAACGAGCTGCAGTGCATGCTGTCGGCTCATGGCTTTACCGATCAGCCGATCGGTGGCTGCCCGATTGATCCCGCCACCCCGCCCAACTCGGCAGATGTTTCCGCGATTGTGCAGCAGGTCGTCGCAGAACTCAATCGTCGTGGACTGATGTCTTGATGCACTGCGGCGGTTGGCGAAAGATAGCTCGGTGGTCTCCACCGGGATTTCTCGGCGGAGACCGCCGAGCGACTGAAGACGAACCCCAATTCTCAAACCCCACAGACCATGAGTCGCGAGTCGCCTTCCGCGAAACTGCTTTTCACTTGGTTCACATAGGCCGCCAGAATCTCGGCGGCTTGGGCGGCGGTGTGAATTCGTGGATCGTAGGTCAGCGTGATCGTTTGCTGCTTCGCGTACTCCAGCAGCGCCACGGCAACCGTTTGATAGGGTCGCAACGGAGGCACAAGCTGCACGGACTGCAGTGTCGCTGGTCCCAGTTGTATCTGACCTTCTGCATTGATCGAGCCGAATTCGACAAATGCGTCTCCGACATTCGTCAACAACATGGTGGCCTGACACTTAGGAGCGTTGATCATTTTCTCAAGCGCACCGGGAATGCTTCGCAGCCCTGTGAGGATGACGATGAACGCGGCAAAGTAGCAATCGGTGCGCGACTTCCGAACTTCCTCATGTACGGATTCCAACAAAGCGGCGTGGTCTTCAATCTGATCGCTACGCCTTGCCGGAAAGGTCATGCTGAAAAAATTCGCCGCCGGCAGACCGTCGTTCGACCTCGTGGACCGAATGTTTCCGGGCACTGCAAAGCGAAGATACTCGCTCGCAGAATAACCTGAAGTGTTTTTCCGAAATGCGTCCATGGCGACAAAAGCATCACGAATCAACAACGTGTTCGCTGAGACATTTCGTTCTTGAGCCGCTTTTTTGAGGGCTGCCGTTTCTTGAACGGACAGCGTGCAATGAATATCTTGAAAACAATCGGTTGCACTGCGTGGTAGATCCAACTGAGGCTGATGTGTGACCAAAGGCGCGATTGTGCTGTTCAGAAATTTGCGCGAAAGATAAATCCCGCAGACCTGCTTCCAGATCTTCTGAAACAATGAAATGTCAGGAAATCCGCACCAATGACGTTCCGCAAGCCGCCCCGCATCTCGACTTGGCAGTGTGGAGTCATCAGAATCTGATTGCGAATTTGATGCCGCATACGCGAGCAGCACATCCTGTACAAATCCCATCGCTCCCAGACCGTCTGTCGTGGCATGGTGGAATTGAAACAGCAGCGTTGTTCCGTCTGCGTTGGGAACCAAGAACAACCTGGCCCCCGAATCCTTGGTCAGATCAATTGCCGATAGGCTTGTGGTGCCGGTATCGGAGCCCGCAGGCAGGACTGTCAGTGTTGGCTGCGTGTCACAGCTCGACCATCGGTATTGCCGACCGCGCTTCGTGACCACTGACCGCAACAGTGGGTGTGCTTGTAAAGCCGTGTGAAACGCAGCCGACAAACGATCGGCATCAATCGCTGCGTCAAACCTGAGCCGATAGAAGAAATCCAGAGGATACGACGACCGATTGTCGAGGAACAGATATTGCTCGATCGCAGAAAAATGTGGCGATGGAAATTGAGACATTTCAAGAACCGTTATTAAGCGTTTTGAATTCTCGCATACGCTTGGCCCAACAGCCATCGCAGCAGCATCGCAAGCACCCATCCATAAATTGCAGGGCAGAACATCATGTGAGTTGGCCCATCTAACCGTTTTGACTGTGCGAACAGGTTTATCGGTTTTGGGCAAACAAAGCTCATTTCGAAAGCTTCGTTGACCGTTTCAGTCACCGGCCTATAGTTGGCATCTACTGATTTCGCGCCCGGAGCCGCCGTTTCACTGGCGAGCCAGAGTATAGCGTCCGAATCACTCGACTTTCACTGGAAGTCCTGACCGAGGTCGATTCAGTCGATCTTGACTTCCGAGCCCCCCCCATATGGGGCTCTCATTCTGGAAATACCATGCTTGATTTCTTTCGTCAGCGCTCAGGGTCCGTCAAAGACGACATGCTGTCCGGGATCACAGTTGCCTTAGCCTTGGTCCCCGAAGCAATCGCGTTTGCTTTTGTGGCTGGTCTTTCGCCGCTGATCGGCCTGTACTCAGCATTCTTTATGGGCCTGATTACCGCAGTTCTGGGCGGTCGTCCGGGCATGATTTCCGGAGCCACCGGTGCGATGGCTGTCGTGATCGTCGCGCTGGTCAAGATCCATGGTATCGAATACCTCTTCCCAACGGTCATCCTGTGCGGCCTGCTGCAAATCGCCATCGGGCTGGCCCGCCTGGGAAAACTGATCCGCATGGTGCCACATCCAGTCATGCTGGGGTTTGTGAATGGCCTCGCAATTGTGATTGGCATGGCGCAACTCGGTAGCTTCAAAACGTTGTCAGAAAACGGAAAACTCGCCTACCTGCAAGGCATGCCATTGGCTCTGATGCTGTTGCTGGTCGTTGCGACCATGGCCATTATCTGGCTGCTGCCCAAAGTCACCCGCGCGATTCCAGCATCGCTGGCAGCGATCCTGCTGATTGCGGGAGCGTCGTATCTGATCAATCGTTCGATGCCAACTGCCGATGGAACGAATATGCTAGCCACCGTGGGGGACATGCTGAAAACGAACACAGAAGCGAAAAGAACAGCAGAGATCCGAGAGCAGCAAGAGAAAAAAGAGTCGGTCAAAATCGCGCTGGAGTCTCTGGCGAATGGCGAGGAACTGAATGAATCACAGAATCAGGTTTTGGTCGCCGCGATCGCCAACCTGTCACAACAAAGCGATCTGAACACAAACACAACTGACAAGACGCAAGCCGACAGCTCTGGCATCAGTGGAGAATTGCCTCGATTGTATTTCCTTGACAATCAAGCGAATTACAAAATCGTTCCGCTGAATTGGGAGACATTCAGGATCATTTTCCCGTTCGCCATCGTGCTGTGCGGCGTGGGTCTGATCGAATCCCTGATGACTCTGACACTGATTGACGAAATCACTGAAACGCGCGGTAAGGGCAATCGAGAATGCGTCGGACAAGGAGTCGCCAATCTTGTGAGCGGACTGTTTGGCGGCATGGGGGGCTGTGCGATGATCGGACAGTCTTTGATCAACGTGAATTCCGGCGGACGCGGACGACTGTCTGGAATCACGGCTGCTGTCAGTCTGTTGCTGTTCGTGCTGTTTCTGGCACCGTGGATCGAACAAATTCCCATGGCGGCTTTGGTGGGAGTCATGTTTATGGTTGTGATTGGGACATTCGAATGGGCGTCCCTGAAGATGTTTCGGCGAATGCCTCGCAGTGACGTCTTCGTCATGCTGCTGGTGGCTGGCTACACCGTTCTGATGCACGACTTGGCGTCCGCCGTGATCTTAGGCGTCATTGTTTCGGCTCTGGTATTTGCATGGCAACACGCCACGCATATGGCAGTCGATTCCCAGTACAATGAATTCGGCAGCCGTATCTATCAGCTGCACGGCCCGTTATTCTTTGCTTCGATCGCCTCCTTCAAAGACATGTTCGACGTATCCAGCGACCCGGACGACGTTGTGATCGACTTCTACTACACACGCGTGTACGACCAGTCCGGCTTGGAAGCGATCAACTGGCTGGCAGAAAAGTATGAAGCCGCCGGTAAGCGTCTGCATCTGACGCACTTGAGCCCAGAGTGTCGCCGACTGCTGAACAAGGCCGGAGACTTAGTGGAAATTAACATGTCCGAAGACCCGCAGTACCACATCGCCACAGATCGTTTGGCGTAGGCCCACAGCGTTCAGTAAGCAACTATGGAATCAGCAGTGGCGTAGCAATCTGTTTGATTGCTGCCTGTGGAATCACGATCACCGAATCCGTGGCACCGCACAGTCGATAGATCTGCTGCGTACGGCTGAATTGCACCGCAAGTTCATCAGCGGATAGTGGCCGACCGTCTCCGAAAATCGCCCCGGCAATCGTCAGTTTTCGCGGAGCAATCAGTGCTGCGACGTCGGCAATATCGCCCACGTCTCTCAAGATTCCGGGAACCATTACACCTAGCCGTTGGCCTTCATAGGGAGCCGAAGTCAGGTAACTCGCCAACCCATTCACGATCACTGCCTGTTCGATACGAGCATCCACGGCCGCCGCCGCCAATGCGATCATGCTAGCCTGCCCGATACCAACGATGCGAATCGAGGAAAACTGACTCTCCTGATGTTTGAGCGCAGAAACGACGGCTCGCACATCCATCACCCATTGCCCCAACAGCGGTCGGCCCAGCCACAACGACCACTCCGCAGTGTTGTGATCTGCCGCCCGCCCAATTTTGTCTGTCGGCCACGCTTTCCGACCAGTCGCACGTAGCTCAACCGAGACTGCCGTGCCACCCGATTCAACGATCTCTGACATCAGCAATTTCTGAGCAACGATATCCTGCTCACCCAGCGCCAGCACAATCACCGCAGGTTGGAGACGATCATCCTTTGCGGTCGCTGGTTTCCGGATCTGCAAATGCACAGTCACGCCTGGCTCTGGCATCACTTGCAATTGACCGCCAACAGAAACAATCTCCGGTGAGTCGCCAATCGGTGTCGTTCCCCCCAGAACGTCATCCAGTTTCATGCGCCGCAACGGCTCTGCAGCATGCCATTGTTCGACTGTCGCAAACTCGGTTTTGTCCAGCAATTGCTGACCAAGGAATCGGGCGACTTGGGGAATCGTCAACCAGTCATCCGGCCTGGTTTGGCCTGGAAAGCAACGCAGCATTTCCGGCTCTTCCGTCTGGTGATCGGGTTCGGTAATCGGAGCCCCATCACCTTCACCCTTCAAGTGCAAAGTCATCCAGCCGTACATGGCTTCTCGCATGTCACGATTGTAGTCATGCTTGGACTCAAAGACTGCGTGCCGCACGTGCGGCGAACTTCCGTACAGTTCGAACACTGGCTTAACCAACGCCAGTGATTTCTGCGCCTCAGCGACAGAAAACTGGAAGGCATCCTGTGTTGCACTCATCACCATCAGGGCGCGAGGAGCAGTCAGGGCCAGCACGCCCCATTCTTCTGTAAACTGCAACGCTCCGGGCACCACTTCACACAGACAGCAAGCGGCCTTCAGATAGGCCTGATAATTCCCCACAGAACAAACCGGCACAATGGCCTTCAACCGCTCGTCGTAAGCTCCCGCATACATCGTTTGATTGCCGCCTCCACTGGCCCCCGTAATTCCGAGGCGGTGCGGGTCCACTTCCGGTCGAGTCAACAGATAGTCCACAGCACGCTGGTTCTCGTAAACCTGTAGCCCGCTCAAGGGACGGCCGACGGGCCACAAGGTCGCGGCGACCATCTCTCCGTGATATTCTCCCAGTGCCTTCCCAACAGCGCGTTCTCCCGCGCCCATTGCGTCAACAGCCAGCACAAAGAAACCCAATTTGACGAGCCCGATGCATCTCGCCTGCACATGCGGATCCTGCTTGGCACCTTTCCAATGACCATGAACACACAACACAGCGGGCCGCAATCCAGCCGTCTCAGGAACATAGGCATTCGCCGTCATCCAAACTCCGGGCAGTGTCTGAAACATCAACTTTTCTACGCGGTACCCATCACGGTGCAGCGTATCCATGATGCGTGGTTGTAGGTCGACGTGTTCCTCCGGAAACCCACCCCATGCACGCTCAAGATCTTTCCGAAGTTGCAATCTTTGCCGCTGCCATTCTGCCAACGTTTTTGGAGCCGCATCACTCGCACGCAAGTCCGCAGCCTGACGTTGCAGCATCGCCGGGAATTCTTCCGACAGCAGGGTCTCCTGAGCCAACGTGGTTGGAAACTGAAGAACGAACGCTGCAGCACAAACGGCAACGGAAACCACACCAACAATCATCGTTCTCAGGTTCAGGCAGAATAACTTTCTTGACATCACATTCGTTCTCCGTTGCAGCAGATGCAGATTCCACGTTTCGTCGCCTGTGATCACTATAGAGGCTTCTCGAACTGCTTTCCATTTAACGCCGAGCGGCAGGTTTGCCCGTCGGTTTTTCCAGATGGGTCAAGCCGTTTCCCTTGCTCACGTTTCCCTTGCTCACGTTTGCTGCGCATCCTGCTGGGCATTCCTTCGTTACGATGTTTGACAGCGCACCATTTGACTCCAGAAAAGGCATTCCACCGGGCACGAATTAAGTATGCACAGATCGGCACTGGACATGCCCACGCCGACAAAATCAAAGCTTATCTCGCTTCTGATGACTACGCAGTCGTTGGGATCGCAGAACCCGATCCTGAACTGCAGCGAAAGGTTCAGGAAACAGACATTACCGCAACCTGCCTTTGCTAACAGAAGAACAGCGACTGAATATCAAAGGCCTGCAAGTCGTGGGCGTCGAAACGAAAGTTCGCGACCTACTCAGCACGGCGAAAAAGTGCGTGGCTGCTGGCATGCATATTCACTTAGATAAACCCGCCGGAGCTTCTCTGCCGAAAATGCGCGCGATTCTTGGCGAGGCAGCGGGGCGGCACTTGGCGGTGCAAATGGGTTATTTGTACCGAAAGGCTATCAAGACGTCAGTTTCGCAAGGAACTCGCGCTACGTCGGAGACGCGGCTGACCTTGCGAAAATCATTCGCCACGAAAAAGACCCCGACTTCGGCTACGAACACGATTACGAAGTGCAACGCTCGGTACTGCAGGCAGCCGAAATGCCGACAGACTGAAATGCAACTTTACTGATTCATTTTCCGCTCCAGTTGATCGGATGTTGCTGTCGCGACGAGCTTAGGATAATTGTTCTTTGAACACAGACACACCGGCCGCCAGAGCCTCGTCGATTTTGTCAACCAGTGTGGCTCCCGCTTCGGCCATATCAGGACGACCACCGCCGCGTCCGCCGGCTAATTCCGCCGCCGTTTTCACCACGTGGCCGGCGTTCATCTTCTTTTCCTTCACCAGTGATTTACTGACGGCTGCAATCAAAGCCACCTTGCCATCAATCTCCGCGCCCAAAATCAATGCAATAGGACTGTGCTTATCACGCAGTTGATCCGCAAAATCGCGAAGAGCCTCCCGCGAAACATTCTCCAGCTTGTGCGACAGCACCTTGACGCCGGAAATCTGTTGGGCACCCGCCATTAAATCGCCAACCGCATCAGACACGGACGCCTTGGTTAACTCAACCAATTGACGATTCGCTTCCTTCAGTTGAGCCTGCAACGCTTCAACGCGGGACGGCAAGTCGCTGGCCTTTGTGGCCTTCAACATCCGTTGCAGATGAATCACCAACTCGTCAGTCTCACGCCCCTTTCGCAAAGCCTGCGGACCAGTCACAGCTGTAATTCGACGCACGCCCTTGGCCACCGGTTCTTCAGAAATGACACGACACAGACCGACCTGACCAGTGTTGGTCAAGTGCGTGCCGCCGCACAGCTCAACGCTGAAGTCGCCCATCGTGACGACGCGAACTTTATCAGGATACTTTTCCCCGAACAACGCCATGGCTCCGCGTTCTTTGGCCGCTTTGATGGGCAGTAGCTCCGTCGTCACCACAGAACCACTCGCAATTTTGGTGTTGATAATGTCTTCCACCTGACGAATTTCTTCAGCAGTCATCGCCTGCTTGTGAGCGAAGTCGAACCGCAGCGCATCGGCTTCGACTTTCGATCCACGCTGGGTGGCTGTCTCCCCAATTGTTTCGTGCAGAGCGTGATGCAGAATGTGAGTCGCCGAGTGGGCCCGGCGAATGGCAGCGCGATTTGCTTCATCCACTTGAACCGTCAAGGTATCGCCAACAGCGACCTGCCCCGACTTCAAATACGCAACCGCGACGAACAATGCCTGCTGGTGTTTTTGGCAATCAGCAATCTGAATCTCAACACCATTTGCTGTCAGAACGCCAGCATCACCGACCTGTCCGCCAGACTCGCCATAAAAGGCAGTTCGATCAAGCACAATGCCGAACGCATCACTGTAACCTGCCGGAACACTGTCAACAGCTTGCTTGTCGACCAACAAACCGACGACTTTGGATTCGCACGTCAGAGCATCATAGCCGACGAATTCCGTGTCGCCATGTTCCTTGCGCAGCAGATCCAGCGGTCCGGCCACCATCACATCAACCGTGCGACCACCTTTGCTGATGTCGCCATGCTGATCCATGAGTTTTTCATAGCTCTTGCGATCAACCTGTAAGCCTCGATCCGCCGCAATGGCTTCGGTGAGTTCCACCAGAAAACCATCCTGAGTGTGCAGCGTAAATGCGTCTTGCCCGCTGATCACCTTGCTACCGGATGTCGCCGATGACGCGCACTTGTCGAAGCGAGTCAGACCACGATCGATCGTGTTCAGGAAGTCCTGTTCCTCTTCCTTCAACGTGTGTTGAACATTATCCACAGTCTCGGCAATTTCCGGATAGGCATCCTTCATCACATCGATGACGGCCGGAACGATTTCATACAGAAACGGTTCTTTGCGTCCTAACAGATAACCTTCCAGCAACGCGCGACGAACCAATTGTCGGATCACATAGCTTTCGTTGTTCTTGTCCGGGATCACGCCTTCGTGCATCGCAAACGTGGCGGCGCGCACATGATCGGCAATCCGACGAATCGGTCGTCCGGTCGGGGCATTGAAATCATACTTCACACCCACAATGTCGCCGACGGCCAGACACAGCGGCTTGAGTACATCGTTTTCAAAGTTACTGATGCCCGCCACACCTTGCAACACAGCCGCCGTACGCTCCAACCCCATCCCGGTGTCGATGTTTTTCGATGGCAGCGGTCGCAGGTTGTCGGGGGGATTGCCAACGCGATTGAACTGAGTGAACACCAAGTTCCAAATTTCGACGTCTCCATCCACGCCCGGCGGATGATAAAAGATTTCACTGCACGGTCCGCACACTCCGTCAGGCCCGTCACTCGGCGAACTAGCGGGCCAGTAGTTTTCGTCTTCTTCCAGACAAGCGATGCTGTTGACCGGACGGCCGATTTCGTCTTTCCAAATATTGTACGCCTCTTCGTCGAAACCCCATTTGCCTTTGTAAACGCTAACCGTCAGGCGATCAGCATCCAGCCCCAGCCATTTCTTGTCCGTCATAAACTCCCACGCCCAGTGAATGGCTTCCCGTTTAAAATAGTCGCCAAACGAAAAGTTGCCCAGCATTTCAAAGAACGTGTGGTGATACGGTGTGACGCCAACATTGCTGATATCGCCTGTTCGTAAACACTTTTGGCAGGTGGTCGCCGCTGTGAATTCCAGCTTGCCGATGCCCATGAATTCGTTCTTGAACTGATTCATGCCAGCCGGTGTAAACAACACCGTGGGATCATCTTTCGGGACCAGCACATCACTTGGACGTCGGATACATCCCTTGGATTCAAAGAACGACAGGTACTTTTCGCGGAGTTCGTTGGTTTTCATTGCACAGCATCGACGGAGGTTGGTGACAGTGAGTTTTCGAATGACATCGTCACAAGTGCGGCAAGTTTACACAAAAAAGTGGCCCCTGCACGACGAATCGCACTCGGAAACCCGCCGTGGGCGGAGCTGACCGCGAAAACACTCACCGATCTCGAATCCGAGACGTCAGCTGCTGCCAGAATGTTCAGAAACGCTGCAAAATTGCGACTTTTAGTCACGCAGCCATGATGCGTTGGCTGGTGGAGACGCGACATTTGGCAGTTTGGGAAGATCTGCCTTGGTTGGCTTTTGCTACTGTCCTAACGAGCGAAAGGATTCGCCGCCATGGCCGATCCTTTCACCCGACTCGCCGTGGAGTTTATTTGCCGCCTGCACTTTGTGCGAGTAGCCTCCTCTACGAGTCGGGTTAAACGAATAAACGGCCACGGAACAAAAATAGCCGCTGGATCAACTTGACCCAGCGGCTGCAAATGACATAGCTGCGAAAACAGGCCTATTCGACTTCGTCTTCGTCTTCGATCGGGCCAGATGATTCCACCGCTGGAGGCTCGGTCGTCGGAAAGCCCTTGGCTGCCAGAACCTTGTTCCGAACCTCGATCACCGCGTCCGGATTCTGTTCGAGGTAATCTCGGGCGCGATCACGCCCTTGGCCGAGTTTGATCTTGCCGTAGCTGAACCAACTGCCGCTGCGATCGATAATTTTTTCTTCGACCGCCAAGTCCAGCAGATCGGCTTCCATGCTAATTCCGCAGTGACCGTACATGTCGAACTCAGCCACTCGGAAGGGCGGGGCAACTTTGTTCTTAACAATCTTGGCTCGCATGCGGATGCCGATCTGAATCTCACCATCTTTGATCGAACTCGCCCGCCGCACGTCCACTCGAGCCGAACTGTAGAACTTCAACGCTCGACCACCGGGAGTTGTTTCTGGACTACCAAACATCACGCCGATCTTCTCGCGAATCTGGTTAATAAAGATCACCGTTGTCTTCGCGCGAGAAATAATTCCGGTCAGCTTCCTCATCGCCTGACTCATCATCCGAGCCTGCAAACCGACGTGGCTGTCGCCGATTTCGCCATCCAATTCCTTCTTAGGAACCAAGGCGGCCACAGAGTCAATGACGATGATGTCCACCGCATTCGACTTCACCAGCATCTCGACAATCTGCAACCCTTCTTCGCCGTATGACGGCTGACTGACCAGCAGTTCGTCCAGATTCACGCCGATTTTTCGAGCCCACGAGGGATCCAGTGCGTGCTCCGCGTCGACAAACGCAGCAACGCCGCCAGCTTTCTGAGCACTCGCGATGGCGTGCAACGCCAACGTCGTCTTACCGCTGGATTCCGGCCCGTAAACTTCGATGATTCGTCCGCGAGGAAAGCCGCGTCCGCCCAGAGCGAGGTCCAGAGACAATGCTCCGGTTGAGATGCCTGGAATCCCCGCAGCGTCGGCTTCGGAGTTTAACTTCATGATCGAACCGGTACCGAACAACTTCTCGATCTGTCCGACCGCGTTGTCCAGCATCGCGTTGCCACCCTTTACGCCAGTTGCGGCATCCGTCGAAACCTTGGCTGGTACCGATTTTGCACGTGCTTTTGCCATCTGTTGTATTCCTTATTCTTTCAAAAATCGCCCGCGTTATTCAGTTCAACCACCGCAAGCAGGTAGTTTAGGCACCCAGCAACCGCTGTGCAAACATCGGCAACCTTAGAAGACGAGTCAAAATGCACCGCCGTGAATAGGTTAGCAAGCACCTGTAGATTCTGGGAAGGCTGTCTGCAACACCATTCGCCGCAAATCCCGTTTTACCTAGCAGGCCGAGCAAAAGCGTCTAGGCCAGTAAATCGCCGATGGACTTCAGGTGATCCCAGGTGAAAAGCCCTGAGTCATGTGTGTCCGACCACCGAATTTTGAGAGCATAGTTGCCCGTTAAAGACACTTCTTCCGCTGAAATCGTGTCTGCTACAGATTCCTTGTCCAACACCTGCCGCCCCGTGAATTCATCAACGCACGCAGCGCAACGACAACTTTGGCGAACCAGTCGAAACGGAAGACGCGACACCTGTTCCTGGGTCCATACGATTTCCAAAATTCGTTCGTCTTTATGAACGCGAATATTTTGCGGTGTCTGCATCAGTCGTTCGTTTCTTCTTCTTGGTCTTCTTCGTCGTCGTCAGCAGGACCACCTTCCAGAATGAAAGTTTCGACCAGCATTTCAACAAACTCATCTAGGGAATCAGCGACGACTTCGAAGCCGACGTTTTGGTGATCATACTGCATCACGCCTTCGACTTCGCCCTCGACATCAATACAGTAATAATCACCGGAACCTGTTTCGCCAATCACAAGAAACTGGTCCGGCCAAAAGAACTCCAGACCATCGGGTTCCGGCACGGAATCCGCTCGTGCTTCTAAATTGATCTGCAGCACGGACAACAAGTCAGCGATCAGTTCCACGTCAGACACCATCCCCTCGGAGTCTGAATCGTCTAACGCGCGAGTTGCACTCCGCAGCGAATCAGGATAGGCAGCCAAAAACTGCAAGTAATCGTGGGGGACAGATGCTCCACACAGACTCTTTAGGTGTTCTAAGATTTCAGTTGTCATAAGAATCTTAGAGCAGCGACCAGAAGACAAAATGACTATCGTTGCAGCGATTGGAAACACACCGGCAAACAATATCACAGATCAGTGGCAGCAGTAGCTAATCGAGTCCATAGTGCTTGACACGATCCCAGTATTCGTCGAACTCGAACTGCGGACTGTTGTCTGCGTCGTGACACTTTTCACAAGTCCCGGCTTTCGCCTGCTCCAAAGTCACTCGCACGCTGTCGCCAGCGTTGTCACTGCCATCTTCGACGAGTTCGATATGTCGGCTGCCAGGCCCATGACAGTTTTCACATTGACTGCCGGCCATCAACTTATGAAGTGCTTTCTCAGTCGGGTCTGACGCAAGGTCTTCGTTCAAGAATCCAGAACGGAATCGAATGTACTGTTGAGGATCCCACCCAGTCACGTGGCATGACAAACACTCCGGATCGTGCATTCGAATGACACCATTCAGCCGCTCGAACCCCAGCCGCTGATGGACGGGATCAAGACTTTCCAACGCATGTGCATGTGGTGTTTTTTGCCAAATTTCAAGGGC
Organism: Fuerstiella sp.; assembly: GCA_041688835.1. Taxonomy (GTDB): domain Bacteria; phylum Planctomycetota; class Planctomycetia; order Planctomycetales; family Planctomycetaceae; genus Fuerstiella. The sequence continues at coordinate 1,593 of JBDNHJ010000044.1, read as the reverse complement.
CGTTGAATGACATTCGCCACACTTATCCGCCCCCACAAAGGTTGAGCCTGAAGGATGTGGCGCAGAAATGGCATCGGCGAGGACGATTTTCTCATCCTTCAGCCGCTCCTGAAAATTCGCCATCAGCTTAACCATCGCCGGTGTTTCGTCGAAGTCGTCTCGTTCTAGCGCCACCAGCTGATAGCGGAATGGAGTTTCCTCGTCGTCAGGATAATAGCCTAGCACTCCGACGTACTTGCCTTTGCGACCGGTTTCGATCAACAGCGTGTTACCCACTTTTTGCGGCGGCTTGGATGGGTCAGGGTCACCGGTTCCTTCAGCCGTCAACACAACCTGAAACTGTGGAAACTTTGTGGCCAGATCCTTCGATTCTTCGACCGTCGACTGCGACAGCAGAAACTGCAAATCAACGTTCTGTTCTGCAAAGTCCTCAACCACCTTTTGCAGTTCAGGGACCGGATCTTTGCAGGTTACATCAGGGAAGGGCAGAATCAGCTTCTGCAATCCTTCGCTCATCACAGACGTCACACCGATCTTCAGACCGCCAGCTTCCACAACAGCGCTGGGCAACGGAGTGCCGAGGTCTGGAATGCCGAACAGTTCGATATTGGCCGACAGAAAATAGAGTGGCGAATCTCCCTCGACGATATGCTGCGTCAGCAAAAAATCCGGCTTCAGTCGAAGTTCTTCCGGTCCAATTCCGATCGCGATATAGCCCAATTGCTTTAAGGCGGCGACAGTCATTTCGAATTTGATCTGGGACTGACGAACCGAACGTCGCGAAAGCCCGCCAACATCCAGCCCACGAACTAACCAGCCCGCATCCTTCATTTTCTGGACAAGGTTCGCGCGGCGCGACATGCCGCCCATCTGATTGGAAGTACACCCACAAGGCTCGAAAAATCCGTGCTGTTCACCGGTTAAGATAAACGCCAGCTGCGGCTTCGGCCAAGTTTCCCAGGGCATCTTGACGCGAGGTGGTTGCGTTGCCGCCGCGGTAGACACCTGCGTAAAGATGGGCTCCGAAGAATTTTCGGGGATCACAGCCGCAATTTGCGGGGCTGCAATTTCCTCGGCTCCGATTTCCTCAGGGACAACAATCGCAACTTCCGGCACCTCTTCCGGCACCTCTTCCTGCATTTCGATCGTCGTTGCAGTTGCCGGACCAGTTTCCGAAAACGATGTTTCGGGATCGTCTCCGGTTCGGTTCACCAGAAGACCAAATATCGCAACACCTGCGACGACCAACAGAAGCCCGATTCCGCCTTTATTGTTCATGGAACTACTCACCGCTATTCCGTCTGTTCAGGATCTTAAAATCGCCCGCCTCGAAATCACTGCCGCATGGCTCGATCTCAACCGAAACCATACAAAATGAGACCGCAACGTAGAATAGCAATGCTGGTCAAGAACAAAAGCAGTCATCAGAACAGCGTTTTGTAGATGACGTTAATCCGCAGACTTTGGCCAGAGGGATGATTTGTCTTGATGTCGATGGTGGCTGGATCGTCTGCTCCGCGTGATGTTTGAGGCAGCCCAGGCGGAATTCGAATTGTCATTTTGTAGCGGGCCTTGTCCGTTCCCACAGCACCT
>JBDNHJ010000043.1:0-33829 GCA_041688835.1 Fuerstiella sp. | reverse complement strand
GATATTTCAGATTGATCACGGCACCGACCAGAACTCACAAACCAACAATCTCAATCTTGTCATACCGAAAGCGGTCATCAGAACATGCGTGTTCCGATGACCGTTTTTTCGTGCGCCGATTTCCGTGTCGATCTGAAATCTCAAATCTGAAATTTCATTATCGGGTTGCTCAAAGAGTTCAAAGAGTTCGCGATGAAAGGCAATGTCGTCGATATGGCGGTGGGGCTGATTATCGGGGCTGGTTTTGGAAAAATCGTGCAGTCGATGGTGACTGACATCATCATGCCACTGGTGGGTGCCATGGCCGGAAAAGGGAGTTTGGGGACTCAGTTTCTCTTTTTGGGAAAGGGCGATAAGCCGGCGACAATTGAGGCCGCGAAAACCGCAGGGTCTTCGTACATCGCGTGGGGACCGTTTGTTCAAACGACACTGGATTTTCTGATCGTGGCATTTTCCGTGTTTATGATCATCAAGTTGATGAACAAAGCGAAAAGCTTCAACGCCGCCGAAGAAGCGGCTGTGGAAGAAGCACCCAAGGCGACTCCCGAAGACATTCAGTTGCTGCGGGAAATTCGGGATTCCTTGCAGAAGTAATGTTTGCCGCTGTTGGGCGTTGCCAACTAATCTCATGAGCCTGATTCGTCCAACGAATCGGGCTCTTTTTTGGTAGCAGATCCGCCGCATGAAGCAGGCGGCAACAAATCAGCCGGTCGCTCCGGGCTAAACACAAAGCCATAAAATGGCTTGCATTGCTTCACTGCAGGCCGCTTGCCTGCCACAATTCGCGTACGACACGATCTGCTCTCATTGAACTCGCCGAGGAATCTCATGCGACGGCTGCTTCACATCTTCATCACCTTCGTTTGTTTCTTGCCATGCTCGTACGCCACGGACTGGCTGCAATGGCGAGGGCCGAGCGGGAAGAATATTGCGGCCGAAGGCGAGAGTGTTCCGACGCGCTGGAGCGAAACGGAGAATGTCGTCTGGAAGGTCGATGTTCCCGGCCGAGGTCATTCTTCACCCATTGTGCTTGGGAATTTGATTGTACTCACCAGCGCAGATGAGGCTGGCCAGCGACAAGGTGTGTTTGCGTTTGATCGGGAGACGGGAAAGCAGTTGTGGGGCACCGTGGTCAGTCAGGGTGGTTTTCTGAAGGCTCATCAGAAGAATACTCACGCATCGGCCACGGCTTGCAGTGACGGGAAGCAAATCTACGCGACGTTTTGCCATCACAACAAAGTAGAAGCGGTAGCCCTAGACCTGCAGGGGAAGATCGTTTGGCGGCAGGATCTGGGCGGTTTTCTGCCGAAGCAGTATGAATACGGCTACGCTGCGTCGCCGACTTTGTACAACGGAACACTCATTGTTTCTGCCGACTGCGATACCGTGGCTTGGCTGAAAGCCGTCGACGTCAGTGACGGAAAGGTTGTCTGGCAGCAAAAGCGGCCTCAGATGCTGAATTGGTCTTCTCCAATCGTCGCGAACGTTGGTGGCCGCGAGCAACTGTTGTTGAGTGGTCTCGAACGGATGACGTCGTATGACCCCAAAACAGGGAAGCCACTGTGGTCAACTCCTTGCCTAACAATGGCCACCTGTGGAACCGTGATTTGGGATGACGACATGGTGTACGCCAGTGGAGGTTATCCGGACAAAGAAACCGTTGCGGTGAAAGCTGACGGGTCTGGCACGGTGATTTGGCGGAACAACGTCAAGTGTTACGAGCAATCGATGCTGATCAGCGACGGGTACATTTACGCGGTCGATGATGGCGGCGTCGCTTTTTGCTGGGAAGCGAAGACCGGGCGGGAAATGTGGAAAGAACGTCTGCGAGGGCCCGTTTCGGCGTCACCCGTGCTGGTGGGGGACACGATCTACGCTTCGAATGAACTGGGCATGACGTTCGTTTTTCGAGCGAATCCAGACAAGTTCGAAGCGATCGCTCGCAACCAGTTGGGAACGGAATCGTTTGCCACGCCGACCGTGGTTGCTGGACGAGCCTACGTGCGGGTCGCGTCAGGGCAGGGCGGAAGTCGCCAAGAGACGTTGTACGCGATTGGTGCCAAGTAGGTTGAGGTCGATTGCAGCTTCTGGGGGGCACGAAGCACTCGTCGTCCGTCTCGCCTTAACTTTCGGGTCAACCGTAGTGGATCTTGCTAAAGATCCTTCAACGTCAGGATCTTTAGCAAGATCCCCTATCCTGAAAACCAAGCTGCGACGGACGACTCGTGGTGCGCCACATTGAGTTTACCAATCCAGACCCTCGAACTGCGCAAGAACTGTTCATTGCTACCCAGGCATAAAAATGTTGCAAAAATCGGACGGAATCTAAGGTTCTTGGCACCAGCGCCGACGCGCTTACACCGAGGCGGCCAGTTGTGTCGCCACCTGACACGCGGTCAGAAATTCTGGCACGTCCAGTGTTTCGTCCACCGTGTGGATGTTGTGCTGTCCGCAGCCCAGCGTGACCGTGGGAAAGCCATGGGCTGTCATCCAGTTGGCATCTAGTCCGCCGTTCCCGATGATTGTCTGCGGTGAAAGTTGACAGGCTGCAACGGCTTCTGCTGCCAGCTTGACGCACGCCGTGGTCTCGTTGATCCGGAACGCTTCGTATCGAACGTCTTCATCAAGCGAAAACGTTCCGGTTTGCCCGGTCGACGTTTTGACTTGTTTCGCAGCACGATTGAACGCTTTGCGAAATTCGCCGGCGATGCGATCGCGAAACGCTGAGTCATGGCTGCGAGTTTCTGCCTGAATAGAAACCTCTGGCATCACGACGTTGGTCGCGGAGCCGCCATGGATGACTCCCAGATTACTGGTGCCGCGTTTTTTGCCTTTTTCCACAAGCCCGTGCCAGCCGTTTTGTTGCAGGTCTGCCAGTGCGATGGCGGCAATGATGCCGGCGTTCACGCCTTGTTCCGGATGGACGCCTGCGTGGCTTGGAATTCCGGCGACTTCGATTTGGACATACGTGGCCCCCACGGCACCGATTGTCAGGCTGGCCGGATCGCGGCCATCCCAGTTGAAGCAATGTTCTGGTTTGCCGAGTTTACTGGCCGTTAGGTAGCGCGCACCTCGGAGGCCGATTTCTTCCTGCACCGTGAAAAGTAGCGTCAGTGGTGGGTGAGGAAGTTTTTGACGCAGGATTTCTGAAATTGCGGTCAAGACGACAGCGCAACCAGCGCGATTGTCTCCGCCGAGAGCTGTGGTTGCTGAGGCTGGCCGAATGGTGTCCCCCGATCGTATCGGTTTGCAGCCGACAGCGAGTGGAACGGTGTCCATGTGAGCCATCAACAGTCGACGCGGCTGCTTGACGGTGCCTGGCAGTTTAACGATCAGGTTCCCCGTTTCGCCTCCGGACGGACTGCGTTTGTGCGCCGTGTCGATGCTGATGGCTGAAGCTGGAATGCCGCTCTTTGTGAGCTCAGCCTGAATCCATTCGGAGACGCTTGATTCTTCGCAACTTTTGCCGGGGATCGCAATCAGATCCATGACACGTTTGATGGCTGCGGTTTTCTGGATCGGTTGCATGCGTTTGGTTCCTAGCGCCCAGAAGGCAGTGGAATGGTCATGCTGTCCAGCTTCCGTACTTCTGCCAGCTTGGGCGTCTGATCTTTTGAATTGGTTTTTTCTGTTCTGTTGACGATATCGCGTTGCATGGCTTTTGCTGGTCGATTGGATGTTTTGCTGGCCAGAGTGACTTCAGTGAATGGTGAGGAGACCTTGCGTCCGTCTTCTGTTTCGATTTCGACTCGCAGGGCACACACAGCGTGTCCCTTGTCTTTTTGCACGTAAGGTAGAAAGACGTTGTAGCTTTGTCCTAGGGTTCCTTCTGCGCGGTGGGCATTCCATGCGCCGGAATCGAAGGTGAAGACGTGTGTTGGAGTCGGGTCTTCGTCATCGGCATCGAAGTCGACGTATTCGAAGATTCGAACGATGCCATTGACCTTGATGGGGGACGCTTTGCCGTGGGTGAAGAACATGATTTGTCCCGCGAAGCCTCGCGCTGGTTTTTCGTCGAGCCCCTGTCCTTCGGCGGCTTCCCACAGGCACAGCATCTTGCTGACCGGGTCAGGAGCACGGGCGGCTTTCAACATGGCGGCTGGTGCGTTTAGCATCGAAGACGATGTCTGCAGCAGCGAGGTTGACGAGCAGCCGACGAGACCGCCGACAGCGCTGAATGTGGCTAGGCAGACACCAGCCATAACTGTGTTGGTCCGCAGTCTTCCAAACCATGAGTGATTGTGTCGCATCGGCGGATCTCGTTATGAATGTCAGGATGATGCTAAGGGCTGAGTTAAAGTGTGAGTCTTCCCGCCCGTCCCGGCCCGATTTCAAGAGGCTGTCGATTTAGTCGGGATTTGTGAGCGGCACGGCGCTAGCCGCCGGTTTTGCCAGCGTTTTTCAGTGCGTTACCGGCGGCTAGCGCCCAATGGCACCAGCTTTGTTTATGCGACTTGTTAGTAGTCCCGCCTTTGGGCGGAATTTGCATGGAATTCCGCCTAAAGGCGGGACTACAAACCTAAAGCTGGTGCCATTGGGCTAGCGCCGTGCCGCTCAGTAAATCGACAGCTTGATGAATTCGGTGGAGACACGGCAGCTTGCCAAGACGGGATAGAACTTGGGCAATCAACACACCATGCCTCGTCTATTTTTTTGACCAGCGAAATCGGTCGGTCCAAGCACGCTCTGCTTTTGGTTCGTCTGATTGCAGGGACTTGTTGTCGATGGCAGCCTCAGCCGCCGACAGTGTCCGCAGCGGTTCACGGTCCGGCTGTTTGTTTCCCGCCTGAATCACCTTGGAGTTTTTTTCCTTCGCGTTGGCGTTGGCCTTTGCCTTTGAGGCTTTTGTGGCCGACGTTTGCTGGATCGGCGTGCTGGATCCTTCGGCGGCTTTCATTCGCTTTTCTTCCAGCACTGTTCGCACCCATTCGGCCGCCGCAGCTTTGTCCTCTTCTGCCAGAGCAGTGGCCTGGTTGTTGTTCTTGGCGGCTTTGGCCAAGGCCTGCATGACTTTGGGGTCAAGGTCTGATCCGCCGGTGGTCACCACTGCTCCGGCTGATTTAGAGCCAGTCGCTGTTGGATTTACGCCACGACCGCCAGCCCGAGCCTGTGGTGGCAGCACGATTGCATTATCCGATGGTTGGTAGTGTTCCATGTCCATCTGGACGGGTTCGCCGGGAGCCATGAATTCTGACTGAGGCATTCGGTAGTGGTCGACTTCTGAAGCAGGCACGCTGTACAGTGGGCCATGGATTTCTTCCGCTTCTGATTCGATAAAGTGCAAGCGTTCGGATTCCACCTGTTTGATGAGTTCTGAATCCGCATCGCCATAGATGATGCGTGGAGTTAGGAAGATCAGCAGTTCCGAACGCCTAGTATTCGTACCGTCGTAGCGGAATGCTCTTCCGATCAGTGGCAGGTCACCCAGCCACGGGACTTTGCGTTCCAGTGTTTCGTCTGACTTGGTAATCATACCACCGATAACAATCGTCTGGCCGTTCGGCACAGAAACGGTTGTATCAGCAATCGCTGAATCGATGATCACCGATTCGACTACGTTGCCTGTTGCTGCGTCGGTGAAGACCGGCACACCGCCTCCCGAAAGGGAACTTTTTTCGGCGTAGACCTCCATGCTGATGTTGCCATCCGGTGTGACACGCGGAGTCACACGCAGGATGATCCCGACGTCCTGTTGTTCGATCTGCGGTGTGACAAAGTTGTCCGTGACCGAGACGCCGTTGACGACCGGAACCTGTTGTCCAACCTGAATACTGGCTGTGTTATTATGAGTTGTCCGGATCTGCGGACGACTTAGGACATGGACGGTTCGTCGAGCTGCGAGGGCTCGAACTAATACGCTGACAGCGTCTGATTGGGCTGAGAAGACGAAGCCTCCGAAGCCAAGGTCTCCATTTTGCCGACCAAGTGAGAAGTTACTAATCCCTTGCGAACCCACGACACTGGTACTGCCCGAGGCATTGTTTCCCAATGGTGCGACGGTGTTGTTGAAATTGAAACCCGGAGTCCCACTTTGACTCACAATGTCAGTGCTTTGGACCTGACCCACGCCAAGGACGTTCGTTGTTTGATTGATTGTAATCAGGTCATCAATCGTTGACACGATGCTCCGTGAAAACAACGTCGGATCTTGGAACCCAAGCTCCACGCCAAATTCATCCGTGTTGTTCAGAATAACTTCGACAATCAAAGCTTGAATGATCACCTGCGGCGGATTCGCGTCCAGCTCGCTGATGATCTGGCTGATTTCTCCGAAGTACTCTGGCGAGGCACTCACGATCAGTGAGTTGCTGTTGTCGTCAGGAGCGATGATCACTTCCTGGCGCAAGCGTTCGATGTTGCTGATCAGACCGGAGCTATCCTGCAGATCCTGTTGTTGCTCAAGGAATGTTTCCAAGGCATCAGCGACGACGGAGGCGAGAACATTCCGCATCGGAATCACTTGCGTGCGTCGCTTGCCTGATTCCGCACTGTCGAGTCTCAGCAGAATGGCTTCCACCACCGATAGCGATTCTTCACCACCGATCGCCAGCACGGTGTTCGTGCGGATGTCGGCCGAGAATTGCACGGGAATCAAACTGCTGGAAGCCCCTTGGGTGCCATCGATTTGAACGCCCAGTTGATCTTCTTGGTTCTGGTCTTCGAACAATGATGTCAATAGCTCAACCGATAACTCAGCATCAGCATTTTGCAGAGCAAAGACTTTGATTGACGCCACCGCAGATGGTGGTAGGTCGAGTTGCGTCGCCAGTGCCTTCAACAGTGGAATACTGGCTTCTGGTGCCGAGATGATCAGGCTGTTGGATCGAGGGTCCGCGTTAACTCGGACATCCACCAGAATACCAGACTTGATCAGTTCTTTGCCGCCGCCCGTTGTTGTCAGGAATTCCAACGCGGCCGATTTTCCGTCACGTAGTTCTTGGGCTCCCTGATTACCGCCAAAGCCGCCGTTGCCGCCTTGCACTTGTTGTGGCGGGCTACTGACACTTTGGATGGCCGTATTGATGATTTCCGCGAGGGCTTCTGCTGTGGCATGTTTGAGGGCAATGATTTCGACGCGGTGGACTGCTCCTGGCGAGTCGACGTCGAATTTCTCAACCAGCTTTGCGATCTCTTCAATATCGTTGGCTCGACCTTGCACGATGATTGCATTGGTGCGGGCGTCTGCGAGGACGCGGACTTTTGTTCCCAAACCGCCGCGTTCTTCATAAAACGATTCAACGGAGGTTGCGACCTGAGAGGCGATCGCGTTTCGTAGGCTAAAGACTTTGAATTCCGATTCCGGGTCCGTGCGTCGATCGAGTTCGTCGGCCAAAGCTAGGATGGATTCGAGTTCGATGGCGGGCGAAATGATCAGCAGGGAGTTCGGCTGTACAACGGGAATGAAGGCCGCTGTTTTGCGATCACTGGTACCGCGATTTCGCAGTTCTGTGAGTTGTTCGTAGACGCTGGTCATCAATTCGGCCATCGCTTCCGAATTCACGTGCTCTAAGGTCAGCAGATGAATATCCGGCAATGAACCGACACTCATTTCTTCCAGCTGTTTAATGATGGCTTCGACTTTGCGGACGTCGGCTTCGTTGCCTTTCAGGATCAGAATACCCAAATCTTGCATGGCTTGGACATTGACGTCTCCCCGCAGGTTTAGTGAGCTGTCGTCAGAATCATCGGCCAACGGTGCGTTTGCGGGCGTTGATTCGTCAGCCTTACTTCGCATCGCCACCATCCGGCGAATTTGTTCGCTGAGATCTTTGGCCGTAAGGTCCGTGACGCCCTTGTTGGGGACTAGCTTGACGGTTTCGGCTTTCTCATCGGCCGGCTTGTCCATCTCCGCGATCAAACGCGAAAGATGATCGACTCGAGTCTTCGAAGCTTCCAGCAACAGAGTGTTGGTTACCTGGTCGATGCCGATCTGGAACAGTGGAGTTGCAGTGTCGACCGCTTCGTTTTCGGCTGCGTCTGCGGCCGTGCGTTGCACGACAAACGTGGGCAGACCCTGCAGGCCTTTGCTAATCAGTTCCGCTCGCGATTCGAACACCAAGTAGATGGAACGCGCAACTTCTGAAGCCTTGGCGTTTCGAATGGAAACGGATTTCTGAACAGCCGGGCCTTCCTCCGCCTTTGTCGGCGGTGTTCCGCTGGCTGGCCTTGGTTGAGGCACGACTTTGTCTGCGAACGGAGTCGCAGCTTCGGTTTGCTGCGAAGCCCATGACACTCGCGGCGAATCGTCGTCTTTGCGAGCACTGGCGGTAACGAATTGGGAACGCTGGTTGTTGGCAGCTTGTGCCCCGTTTGCTCCGTTGGCACGATTTGGCTCGTTGACATTCTTCCATTCGTTCAGCACTGGCCGCGAGTAGCGGGTCCGTGCTTGATCGAGTTTCAGCACGATCAGGAAGTTGTGCTGCTGCAGCAATCGAAACCCCTGGGGTTCGAGTTCCGTGTTCAGGATGTTGACAGCGGAGTCCACTTGATAGCGAGTTCGGTCTCGCCGGGCGAACGACCCGTGCGGGATCTTTTCCATCACCAGAGTCAGGTTGGCCTGCTTCGCGACATCGCGCAGCACACGTTCCCAGCTGGCATCAAAATAGCTGAGCCGAATCCCGTCACTGTCTTCGACAGGTTCAGGCTGGTCAGAGGTGCTCTTGAACGCTTCACGAAACGAACGATTCGTTTCTTCAGATGCGTCAAGTGGATGATGTTGATTTAGTAACCAAGCCGAGCAGGCTGTAGCGCCCGCCAGCATGATTGCAAGAAAGCCATGACGTCTCACCGCGGTGATCCTTCACGAGTTGCAGGCTTTCGAATGCCTCCCCCTTCTCCGTTAACCGCAACGTTGCATCGATCTCGAAAGCTCACTGTCCTGATCCAATCGCGGACAATGAAAGGTCTTTCTGAGGCTAAGAAAAACCGTGGCTCAAGCCTAACTCTGAGAACCGACTGTAACGGTTATTCCGATCTATCGGTCATTAGGGGTTGCAACGATAAGTCCGGTTGTTCTAGTTTTGCGGATTCGTCGGTCGTCGCTGTTCATTGAGGCAGCGCGCAAAAAAAAAAGCGGATCGTGCATCAGCACGATCCGCTTGAGATTTTGTCAGGTTTGTTCGGTCGCGTTTAAGGGCGACGCCGTTGCGGAATTCGTCAAGAATTTCGATGTCTTCAGAACGCCCGTCGAAAGTCTTGACGACTTCCGCTACAGGAAATCTCCCTGTTTTCGTGGGGGAAAATCCTTAACGGCATTGCGATTAAGGGCTGGCAGGTGGAGACGCGACGACGGCTCCGGATTTGTCGTTGCCGGTTGATGAGGAGACGGTCACGGCAGTCACAGCGGCGAATGCTGCGACCGGCAGCAGCGTTCCGAGGCTGAGTGTGCCACCGCTTTGGCCGCGTAGAATCGTTTCGCGATGTGCCATGACAAGGCTGTGCTTGGCCGAAGGTGGTGCAGTTTCTGCCGTCCAGAAGCGGCAGGCCTGAGACTGTCCGGGTGTCTGCACGATATGCAGTCCACTGCGTAGCCCTTGCACGGAATATTTGCCTTGGGCGTTGGTTTTCGCCGTCGCAACGATCTTCTGTTGATGCACGATTCGAACGGGGACGTTTGTGAGTGGCTTGCCAGTGTCATCAACGATTGTGCCGACAAAGTTGCCGGTGGCCGCGAAGGCAACATCGGTCACTGGTGAGGCACTTGCTGATTCAGTGGCTGAGTCACCTGCCGGGGGCTCAATCGCCTGTGCGGGTATTGCCAAGGCACAGATTGCGAGGGCTGAAAGCCGGGTTCCGAAGGTCGTATTCATTGTTATCTCCGCTGATTGGCGTTTCACGCCCGAGGCAATATCGGGTGAGGTTGGTTGTATGTCCCATTCCGCTTAGATTGAATGTCGCTGCTGTAGAGATTCGGCAGGTCGTGACGGTCGGTTTTAGGAAAATGGTTAGAACGGATGCTCTGCTTAGCAGGAACATGGCTGTCGATTGCGTTGCGATACGTAGGAAAGATAGGGGGAATCTGGGGTGCTGCCGTCGTGCCGAACTGCAGATGTCTGCGAAAACACTGATTCTTTAGGAGCAATGCGTGTTTGGTTTGATGAAGAAGCTGGTGTCGGCGGTCTTGTTTAAGACAAATCGTGCCGAACAAATTCTGCGTGTCTTCGAAAAGCATCGGCAAGAACTGCGCGATGATTTTTTCGCGATGGCTTCGGCCACTGGGAAGCCGCGCGGCCTGCGGTGGAAGAATTGTGATTGGCTCGACACCTTCGCGCTGGTCTTTGATTCGGAGACTGGCATGCACACTTTGTTCTGCGGCGTGAACTTGTCCTTTGAAGCCATCGAAGGCGGCGATATGGAGGACGTCGAAGCGGTTTCGATGATTCGTGAGGCGACCGCCGTGTTTCACCATCAAAGAGATCGCTGGGGAAGTGGCGGTCGGGTGCTGTTTAATATGGACCCGCAGATTGCAGTGCAGGCGATGGCGAACGGTCAGCCGGTGGTGAAGAGTTCCTTCGACGCATAAAGCTGTCAGCTCCGTGGTGTGCTCATCAGCTGACGCCGCTGCGAAAGACGTTGAATCGAACGTATTCCCAGTGGCGATACAGTTCTGAGCTTCGAACCAGTTCTTCGTGTCGCCCATCGGCGGCCACGCGCCCCTGATGCAGCATGATCACGCGGTCGCACTTTTTGACGGTGGACAAACGCGACGGAAGAAAGATCACTGTTCGGCCGCTGCAGATTCGCTGATAGGTATCGTCCAGCATGGTTTTCGTTTCGTCATCCAGCGCTTGATCTGGTTCCTGCACCACCAGCAGTGCTGGTTTTCGTGCGAGTGCGCGGGCGAGGCTGAGGCGAAATCGCTGTCCGATATCCAGTTGATTTTTTAAGTCTCCCAAATGCGTTTCGTAGCCCTTGGGCAATTTTCTAATGAAGCTTTCCGCATGCACGGTCTTACTGGCTTCGATGGCATCTTGTCGAGAAATGTCCGGTTGACCGGCTGTGATATTGTCCACGACTGTGGCGTTGAAAACGGGTTCGTCGCCGCCGACAACCACAACTTCGGCTCTTAGTGATTCCAGCGTGGCCCGCCGAATGTCTTTCCCGTCGATCAGCACTTGGCCACCAGAAGGATCAGCGAAACGCGGAATCAGGTTGATCAATGCTTCCGCTTCGCGCTTGTTTAGCGACAACAGAGCAATGCGTTTGCCCGCGTCAATTTTTAGGTCGAGATTCGACAGCAGGTCTGCATTCGTTTCTGTTTCCACGCTCACCTGATCGAATTGCAAAATGCGGGCCATCGGCTCCAGAAACTTCGCTCCCACTAACTGGCTAACGGCTGGCACTCTCAACAAGTATTGATTGATCTCATCCGCAGCCACGGTGGCCGCACTTTCCAAGACGGGCACTTTGTGCCATCGATTCAGATTCCAGATCACCAGTCCGAGGGTCGTGAACAACATGGCTCCGGTCGCCAGCCCGATCAGGTCACCCAAAATGATGTGTCGTACGATAATGACGCTCGGCACCACAATCGTAGCAATCGTGATCAACAACGAGGTCCAGTTGGCGGTTAGCTTCCGCTGTCGCAGGTTGTTGCACCGCGCTTGATATTCCTGCAGGCTGCGACTGAAGTGTTCGTGTTCTAGGTTTTCCATACCGTAGCCGGCGACGATTCGAGCTTTGTCGAGATCTTCGGTCAGCCGTTGCAGTCCACGGTCGACTTGTTCTGTCAGCAGGTTTGTCGATGCCGTGTGGCGATCGGCTTCGACGCGCGCAATGAACCAACACACGAGAATGGGAATGATGCACTCCAGTCCCACAAGCCACTGCACGGACACGATCAGTAGCATCAGCACTGCTAGGTCGCACACGGTGGTCAGCCTGAGTAATCCCCATCGTGAGGCGTTTTCTTCGAGCTGGCGGGCCGTCTGTTGGAACAGGCTGGCGGCTGTTTGTTGCTTCAATCCGGTCAAGTCGCCGGGATTCGACCGCAATGCCTGTCGTTGAATGTGTTCCCGCAGCCGATTGACGCCGGTCGCCACGCGATGATTGATCTTTCGATCCACCAGCGACTGCAGCAGAGCTCTGCCAACGATTGCCATCACGATGACGCCGCATAGAAATGTCAACGCCAGATCTGGTCGTTGCAAAGCTGGGACGGTGCTGGACAGCCACTCCAGAATTTTCGCAGTCAGATCGTGTGCCGGGGGAGCCGCACCCTGTGTGGCGACTGTCATCAGCTGAAAGATCGTACCGACACACAAGACGATGACGGCCATCAGTAACGACGATAGAACTCCGAGCACCGTGGCCAGAAACAGGGGCCGTCCTAGGAAGTGTCGGTCTGAGATGATGCGGCTGAATGTGGTGTGGGTTACGTCAGACAATCGGATACCTTCGCAAAAGTGGTGATCCGGATGATTGTACACGGTCGGAGACTCAGGTGCCCCACAGGATCTCCCGAAATCGCTTCCTGAAAAATTAACTGCGAAGTTTAGGAATCACAACTGGCGGTGCGGAAATGCCGCAGAGTGTGCAGCGAATTTGGCGTTGAATCTCACGCAACGCAGCCAGCATCACGCCAGATCGCGGTCTTCGAACAGCATGAATGCCAGCAGAATCGTGGCCGTTGCGTAGGCTAGGCCGTAGCACAGCGCGATTCCCAGATAAGACGGTGGCACGGAATGACCGGTCGCCAAGGCGGCGTAAATGTTGAACGATTCCAGCGACGGCAGAACCGTTGCAATCAGTTTGGCCACAAAGGTGACGAACTCGTTCTGGATGACGGTTTTACTTTGAGTCACCAGCATCGGTGTCAGGTTGCCGACCACGAAAATCGCGAAACACACGACCAAGTTGACGACCATGGGCAACCGCGTGGCGATGGCGACGCTGATCGCTGCCAAGACGGCAACCTGAAAGAACGCCAGCACGATGCCGGGGATGACTTCTGAGATCGCTCCGATTCGTTCAGGATGAGGCCAAGGGATTTCTTGGCCCATCATCGTTACGGCCTGAAACCAAGGAGTCACTTCTGCAGACGATTCCCGTTGGTCATACCCCAGTTTGTAGAAAATGAAGAACGCCAAAATCAGGGCCAGTGGTAGAAATAGCCAGAGCACCGCCTGCAGAATTCCGATGTACTTGCCGAGGATAAACTGCCGCCGGTTGATGGGCTTCGACAGCAAAGTCATCGCCGTCTTGCCATCGATTTCATTGGTAATGCTGGTGCCGGCCGTCCAGACAGCCAGTAGCATTCCAGAGATCAACAGCGTGGCCAAGCCGCAGTTTTTTAAGACGCGAATGTCATCCCCAAAGGTGAAGAACGGCATGAACGTGTTGACCACCAAGATCCCGGCGGAGATCGCCAGCAGCAGAAAAAACAACGGCTGTCGAATGGCTTCCTTGGTCGTCGCTCGCGCAATAATGCCGGCTCTGGTGCCGTAGGAAAACGCGATCAGAGCGAACAGCAGGCCCAATGCGACAATCCAGGACAGTGTCCAGCTGGGGGCATTGATTAAGTCTTGCTGAGCAAACAGGGCGATCGAATTCATGAATCTGCAAGCGTTTTGAAGGATTCTGACGTGAGGCAAAATTCACCTCGGGCCGTATGCTTACGTCATTCGATCGCTTGGTGTTGGAATATTTCCTCCGCCGAACCAGATCTGTCGATGGGCCGGCATTTGCTATAAGTTGTTTTAATGAATCGGTTTACGTTCGACGTTGAAGGGTTCGTGACGAAAGTCGCCATTCGCATGGCAAAAATCCTCAGCCCATCCCCCGTCGCCGCCGATTTCACCAAGCTGTCGATTTCGTGAGCGGCACGGTGCCAGCCGCCGGTAACGCACAGAAAAACGCTGGCAAAGCCGGCGGCCAGCGCCGTGCCGCTCACAAATTACGACGTAATTCCCGCAGCCAGCTTATCTGTCAGCAACCGTGGCACTGGGTCAGCATCTGCGAATCGAATGGGGCGGCCGATCGGTGTGATGATTTCTTGGTTCCAGTCGATTCCCATCGCGTGCATGATGGTGGCATACAGTTCTGGGATCTTAATCGGGTCAGATGGCTTTGGTTTCTGCTTCGAATTCGGCGGAGCTAGGGCCGCTGGTGTTTCGCCGATCACCAATCCTTCGCGGAATCCACCACCAGCGGCTACACAGGAGAACCAGTTCGGCCAGTGATCACGGCCCCCGGCTGCGTTGACGCGCTGTGTCCGACCGAATTCGGAAATGCACAGCACGATGGTTGATTCCAGTAGGTCGTGTTCGCGAAGTTCTGTTAACAGTGTGGCAAACGCCGGGTCCAAGATGTCTGCCTGAGTTTTCTGTCCGTCGTGGTTGTTGACGTGTGTATCAAACCCATTGAGCGACACTTCGATCGATCGCACGCCAACCTCAACCAATCGCCGTGCCACCAAGCAGCCTCGACCAAATCTGGAATCACCGTAAGCACTCAAGACTTCCTTCGGCACAGAATCCAGTTCGAAGGCCTTCAACTGTTCAGACGACATCATCTTCAATGCGCGTTCCACAGTATCTTCGTGAAGCGTGTTTTTTGCGGCGGTGGGGCGTGAACTGGAAAACTGTTTTGCCAGAAAGTCGAGGCCCGCTGTTCGTTTGCCAAGTCGTGAGTCGGAAACATTGGCTTTCAGATTTGTCACAGAGCGGCCCGGTTCGAACACGCGAAACGCGTCCCATTCGTTTCCGAGATAGCCACCGCGCGGAAAACCGTCGTCGCCACCCAGCGACACGTGCTGAGGAATTTCTACCTTGGGATCGGGCAGCTGATGAGCGGCGATTGCGCCGAGGGCAGGGTAGACCAGCGTTGGTTCCAGACGATAGCCCGTCTTCACGTACGCCGCGCCGCGTGCATGGTCGCCTTCGAGTGATGTCAGCGAGCGAATTAATGTCACGCCATGCATGTGTTCCGCCATTTGTGGCAGAAAGTCCGAAATGGCCAGCCCCGGCTGACTCGTCTTGATGGACTGTGTCTCTCCACCCGAGTCACTGCCCGGATGCGGATCCCACGTTTCAAGCTGACTCATCCCGCCATTCATCCACAGCGTAATCAGCGACTTGGGGCGTTCGTTGCTGCGGCGACTGGCCGCTTTTGCAGACATCGCCGGTAGGGCGAACGACAGACCGCTGGCGGCAATCACGCCCAGTGCCCGACGACGATCGATTCCTTGTTGAGCCGTATTTTGCATCGCTTTGTCTCCAGTTAATTCAACACTGAATAGGAACAGTCCGCTCAGCGATTCCACGAAAATCCGGGACTGTTGAACAACATCCAATACAAGTCTTGGATGATCTGAGCTCGACTCCGCAGTTCTTCTTCAGTTTCTTCAGCCGTCTCAACCGTTGCCTCGGATTCCGTTTTCCGCTGGCGTAGCTGAGCCACAAAGAATTCACGTTCTTCCTCCGCCGGGAGGCGTGTCAGACAGGCCAGAAAACAGTTCTGCACCACGACTTTGTCTTCTCCAGAAAACTGCAGTATCTGGCCCGCCGCAGCGAACGCACCAGTTTGAGTGAATTCACGCGTGAACTGGCCGTTCATCCTGAGCAGTGCTTGAGGAATCGTGCCACTTTGCTGCAGCAGTTCATCGTCCGTCGCATCGCCATACTCTTTCAGGAAGTCATTCTCGTTAAAGAACTTCGTGAACCTCACAAACATGTTGGAATTGTGATTCACGGTTCGAGTGTGGCCCGCCTGAAACATAGCACCGATCATCTGTTCTGGTCGAAGCCGTACCAAAGGATACACGGCCCAAGTTTCATCCATTCGGTCATATAGATCAGCATCTGCCCAAGAGACGTCGGACTTCATACGAAACACGTCGGATTGAGCGATCAGCCGAATCAGAAACTTGAGTCGACCGCCATTGCTGCGAAATTCCTGCCCTAGGACATCCAGAAGATCTTCAGGCTCGGTGTCGTCTTGCGGGTGAGCAATGTCATCGACCGGGTCCGACCACGCTCGGCCAAACATCAACCCCCACATGCGATTCGCGATGGCACGTTCGAAACGTCGATTTTCGGGATGAGTCACCCACGCGGCTAACTGTTGTCGTCGTGAACCCGTGTCCGGCATCCATTCTTCGTGGAACGGGACTTTCGTCGGTACAACTCGACCTTCGTCCGCACCTGGGTCAACGATGCGGTACTCAATCGCTGAGACTTTTTTGGTTTCTTCGTCTTCTTCTTGCAGTCGATCTGTGACTCCACCCGCAGTGACGCGGGCCTGTGCAAAGTACGCGGCCAAGCCTTCGAAGTCGCTTTGAGTCCACGAATCGAAGGGATGGTCGTGGCATTGCGCACAATCGATCCGCTGTCCCAAAAACGCGCGGGCCGTTCGTCCTGCCAGCACATTGACATCAATTCCTTCGTCGTCAATCGATGCGGCGGTGATAAAGTTGGTGGCGGGGCGACTGGTCCACAGGCCATCACCGGCGATCAGTTCAGTTGTCATCTGCTGCCATGGCACATCGGCTTGAAGCTGATCGCTGAGCCAAGCTCTGAGACGATCCCGTCGAAAGATCACGAACTGTCCTTCTTCGGTCCCCGTCAGCACTCGTGCCAAACGATCGGAAAAATAGTCCGAAAACCGTGGGTCGTCCAGCAGTTTCATTAACCAGCGGTCGATGCGATCGTTGGACGAATCGGATTGGAACGCCGTGATTTCTTCCAGTGATGGAATCGTGCCGTGCAGAGCCAGCGACAGCCGACGATAGACCGTCAAGTCATCGGCCCGTTCTGCAGGTTCTAGGTTTTCGTCGCTCCAATGCTGCCGCAGCCATCCGTTGACGCGGGAGATCGAAGCATCGATATCTGTTTCTATCGCCGCCCTAGTCGGTACTTTAACGGGTGCTTCGATCGCACCGACCTTCATGACCAGCATCAGCAACAGTCCGACGACAACAATGCAAAATGCTGTGGCGAGTGGTTTCATGAGACAAACTCAATGGGGATTCACAGGTTCAGATGAACGTCGCTGGAGGAAAGATCGACACGATGCAGATGCGAATCCGGCAGTTCTGTCGCGCTTCCTCTGAAGATTCGAAGCTCTGCAATAATTCTTGGTCATTAGTTTCCAGGATTCTGAATTGCATTGCGAATCCTGCTTGTCGAAAGAATCTTGTGTTTCCCAGAATGGCTGCATGGAACCTTATCCTCCCACAGACAAATCGCCAGTCCACAGTGCTGTGGATGTTCACCATGAACAGACACAGACTCCGGCCAGCAGCTATTTCACGGAAGGAAATCCGGATTCCACCCACAAACCGCTGGGCCCAGGGCCGTTTCCCGGTGTGCGAAAACCGTTTCGGAGTTTGTGGTGGCTGGTTCAAGTTCTGTTGGGCGTTGGGTTTTTGCTACCACTTCTGGCAGCACTGGCTGCCATTCCCGGATTAAATCTGTTGTCGCTGGGGATGATGATCGACGCAGAAGCATCCGTGGGACGTTCGGGGCGTTTTCGCGATGGGTTTCCGCTGCTGGCGATTTCTTCGCGCGTGGGGTTGATTGGCCTGATGGTGTTCCTGTTACTGCTGCCCGTTTTTGGAGCCGCATCGATGGCGGAAGGCCAACAGATTGTGGCTCAAGCGTCAGGTCTGCAGCTGAACGGCTGGCGAATCGCCACCATATTACTACAGGTGATTGTGTTCGTGATGTTGTTGTTAGCGATCGCTAACGGCGGCAGTTTTGGCAGTTTCTTTTGGCCTCTGAAACGCCCTGTCACCGCCCGGTCTGCGATTTGTGTTGGCCTCGCCGTCTTTCTGATTCTACTGTCCGGCGCGTTGAATCCCGGACTGCCGTTGATCATGTTTGTTGTCTGGATTTTGAAGGTGACACATCGGAACTACAAAATTCTACGACAAGGCATCCGAACCGGTGCTTACACGGCTGCTGTCAATTATTGGTCGCATCGATTTCTGGAAGTGTTCCGCCCATGGCACCATCTGACACTGGCCATCAAGGCCAGCTGCGGTGCATTGTGCTGGCTGGTTTTGCCAACGCTGCTGTTGGGCTACGCTTCGTCGTCACCTCACCAGAATCAGGGAGCCGCCGTTCTGGTATCGTTGCTTGGCGGAATTCTGATGATCCCTGTCGCAGCTTGGCTCCCGTTGCTGCAATGTCATCAGGCGACTGAGGAACGATTCGCCGCGATTTTCGAAGTTCGCACGGCGCGAAACATTATTTCTCGCGTCCCCGTGCGGTGGGCGGTCGCGACCATCTTGATGTATGGTCTGGCCATTCCGCTGTATCTGTCGAAGGTCGTCCTGCCACCTGCCGACGCGGCTTGGCTGTTCACGCCGCTATTCATTGCCGTGATCTTTCCGACTCGAATCCTGATGGGCTGGGTCTACGGAACCGGCATTCAGCAAAACCAACTCTCACGGCCCATCGTTCGATTTCCGATGAAGCTGTTTATGATTCCGTTACTCGCACTGTACAGCGGCATCCTGTTTGTGCTGCCGCTAACGAGCGAAGCAGGCCCGCGCGCCATGCTGGAAAATCATGCGTTCCTGTTGCCAGTGCCCAGCGGTGAGTTCGAATAAGCACGGGATCTGAGGGGGCGACCAATTCTGACCGTAGCGGAAGTCGCCAAGACTTTCGGCGATCCATAACGACAGCCGAAACTCTTGGCGAGTTTCGCCACGATGAAACTCGACATGCATACGCCACTAGTCGTCTTCGTCTGCCAGTCGAGCCAATTGTTTGTCGATCTCTTTTTGGGTGACGCGCTGGAAGTCGACGCTGGTGAGTGATTCTGCCACAAGTCCGACTTGCTCGTCGTGAACACGTTCGTATTCTCGGGCTAGTTGCTGCATCCAATCGGGAGGTTCGATGCCTGAGCCCAGACGTCTGTCCATGAAGTCAGCAATTTCCTGACGAAGCACCTGAAAGTTCTCAGCCGCCGCCACATCGGCCGTGTCGTCCAGTCCGGGAGTGCAGCGACTGACTCGGGCCGTCATGCGATTCACTGCTAGCGCACCGACGATGCGTTCGTTGATATGGTCGTGCAGAGTCGGCAGTTGAACGCCGTATTGAGACTCCAATTCCTGCAATTCTTCCGTCAGGTTTTCTGCCAGTTCACGCGTGATCCCGGCCAGTTCATCTTCGATTTCTCCGGCCAGTTCATCATTACCAAAGCGGACGGCGGCTTCGTGAGCAATCTGGTAGGGAATGTGGTTCCAGTTGAAGCGATCGTACAAAGACTCCAGTCTCAGGAAATCCAGCAGGCAGTACAGTCGGTTGCCGTAATCCGAATGTGTGGTCGTCGTGTTGTATTCCAGAAAACGATCGAAGTTATCAACGACGGATTCGTAAACGAATTCCATCATGTCCGTGGCTTCGTCGCGATCGATTTTTCCGTCGTTCAGATCGTCGATGATGCGCACGGGTTGAATGGAGGACAGATTTTGTTCGAGTTCTTCCAGTAGCGATTCGGCTCCGTGATGCACAATCGCTCGAGCATTTCCCAGAGTCAGCATGCGGGTATGAAACAGGTCTTCACCGTATGTTTCGATGAATTCCCGAACTTCGTCGGCGCGATCTTTGTCGTGCAGTTCTTCTACGACTGATAGTCTCATGGAACTGCTGTGCGTTGACCAAAGTTCTTTGTAGGCATCCAGCAAACGTTGCACGCGTTTGAAGACCCCGCGGCGCTGCCGGGCGGTTTCTGATTTCCAGCGACTGGACGCATGCAGAATCGCTTCGACAGAGCAGGCCAGTCCGATTCGAAACAACCGATCGAATTCCGTGACTGCCTGTCCCAGCGGACGCGAGCTGCGTTCCATACGAAACGCGGCCTGTAACAAGCGGAACGTTTCTTCGATCAAACCCAGTCGCGGTAGTTGGCTGAGCAACAATCGAATGACGGTCTGCAGCGTCCGCGCTTTTAAGATGCCGGTCGGCTGTCCGCCGTGTTCGAACGGTACGTATAACAGCGGGCGACGCTGCAGCGCGTCGCTGAATTGCGGAAAGCTGGCATGCACTGTTTTTGCGTCGCTGCTGAGCACCGCTCGCAACATCACAACCAGCTTGCGATCGAATTCTCGCCCTTGGCCGGGAAGATTCTCGCCATCCAGCAAAACTGCACATAGCAAACGTTCGGCCATCAAGAACTCCACCGTTGTGGAAATCGCATTTTGCATCAACAAAAAACGCGACTGCATCTGAATGTCGTATTCGATATTCGCATCCAGATCGGCGGAATAGGAACTGATCTCGTGGTCGCGGACTTCCGTGACAAGATGTCCAAGATCCTTCAGGAAGTGTCTGATCGAAGCCAGCCAGCCCTGCAAATGTTCCTGCTGTTCGGGACCGACGGGCTGTGCTTCGCCAGCGGACTGCTGAGACAAAGCCACCGCCGCGCTGCTCCACAGCGAACCCAATGTGTGCAGGAACTTCAAGCGGGGTTCGATCTGCCGATAAATGATTTCAAATTCGGTCGTTCCAGGCCCGTAGCCTTCGTCGACAGTGTCGCCCTCATTTCCGTCGTCAGCACTGTCTCGAAACACGACATCATCGTAGGCCGCCTTAAACAGATCCTGATCCTCGCCGTCCGATTCTTCATCGAACAGATTGTTCAGGTCCAGTTCTTCGTCAGCGTTGTCTGCGCCGGTTTCCTGCAACCCGGACTTTCGGTGGCGGTCAACAAATTCACCCAACGACGGAACTTGCCAGAACGAATCGGCGTTGGCTTCGATGAAGGCGAACATCCGTCGCAGCATCAACCATCGCTGTTGGGAATTGGGGTTCCCTGTCACCGTGCGCAATAGACGATGCAGCAGGCTGTGCATCGAGTGGTTGCCGGATTCCAGCCCCATGGTGTCGGCTTGGCTGAGCCATTGCATCAGCAATCCCAGAGCCGCCACGTCGTCTTTGCGTTCCAGCAGGGCATGGACAACCTGCGCGAAACTTCGCGGAGATTCGAAATGACTCACGTGATCTCGCCAAAACGAAATGTCTCCGGCAGATTCCCCGGCCGTTCTCCATTCCGCCAAGGCTTTGGACACATGCTGCGCCGCCTTCAACGACTCTTCGCCCCGCACTTCCGGCAAGTCCGAAACGGTGACGGTGGCGTAGCTGTCCCATTCTTCCGCGAGCGTGCGAAACTGATTTTCCACAGCCAGATGAATGTCTGCCTGACCGACAGCCGCTGCTTCTGCCATGATGGCCGAAGAAGCATCGAACATCTGTTCGATGATTTCGATCAGGATCTCAACGCGGTTATCGGGGATCGCATCTTCTCGCGCCGCAAACAGCGGGAACATGCCTTGAAAACCAAGAATGTTCCATGGATCAACAATCGCTCCACAATGAATTCCGCGTTGCAGCAATTCCACAGATTCGCTCAACAGATCACGAGCAACCGACAATTCTCCCGTGCGCGCGGTTCGTTGAATCAACATCAGGCGCGACATGATTTCCGATTCAAACCGCGCAGACGCACAGGGGATGATCGAAGCTTCTTCCACGGCGGCGGATTCGAAACCCAGCGAGGCGTAGAACGCGGCCAAGTGGCGATGTTGAACTTGGCTGGCTCCATACTGCGACAGGTACATGTTCAGCTGATGTCGAACATGCCCAAACGGTTGCCGCGATTCTTGAGCACTCGCCACGAGGCGTTCGCGGCGACTGCCACTGGCAGTTTCCAATAGCGACTGATAGAAATGATCCCGCTGCCGCGCCACCAGTGGCAGCAGAGACGTCAGTGAGACACTGGAATTGTACGTTCCCGGGCCGGACCCGCTGATCGCAGACGCCATGAGAATCGTGCCGGCCAAGACGGCTGATGCATCGAACAGCAATTCTTCTGGGGGAATTTGGTTCGGTGTTTCCATCCACTGCTGCAGCGAATCCAGAATGATGCTGCGAATCACAAAGCGACGATAAAAGCCCTTGGTGTCGATGACCTCGGGGTCCCATTCGCCAAACATATAGTTCGTGCGTTTATTGACGGGATGCAGATGATCGTGGGCTCGTGTATCCAGACACAACTCATCCAAATGCTCAAGGTCAAAATGAGCCGGAGCCGTCATTTCTGCGGGCAACTGGCGAATGAATTTCAGCGTGGCTTCGATCAACGGCTGATAGCGCCCCGCAGCGGCACCGGAATCTCGCAGATACAACGGAATCGGACAAAAGCGTTCGTGATCGTAGACTTCCATCCGGCGATCATTTTCCAGAATCGCAACGGGGCGATAGCCGACGTATTTGTTCAGGTGATCTAGAGCGGCGTCAGTCAGTTGTGGCTGATCTTGCCACCCGGTTGTGGCTGCACCGGTCAGAGTGGCTTCCAGCGCTAGCGCCAGAAAGAATGGCTGACACAGATCAGCCGCGTCGACATGAAATAGTAAATCTTCGTGGTGCTTGAGGTAGGCTGGCACCACGATGTCGAACGTGAACTGAATCGTCTGCTGGGCCTGTTCGATTTGCTGAAACGCCGCCTCGCCGACAGCGTGCAGGCTTTGCAGTTCGGTCAGCAGGCAGGTTTTGATTCCCGCAAATTCCCAAGGAGTCTTCAGCTCAGAAAATAGTTCGTTCAGGCACGTACGAAACCGTGCTCCAGGGGAACCGTCAGAGAAGTTCAGATAGCCCAAGAGATCGCGAAATCTCTGTGTTCGCGAATCGGCATCTGTTTCAGGAAGGGACATTCAGAGAAGCTTAAGATTAGAAAGAGTGTATGAAAACGCAGGTTTGAGCCAATTGTTGCGGGGCAAAACCGCCAGTGAAGTGCTCATTCCACGATTGAACGAAGAACAATCAACTCACGGCCACCAGCGGCAGGATTCTTGTCAGGATAATCGTCATTGTGAGGCTCACGACTCCCAGCAAAGCCAGCAAAGGAGTCCACGTTTTCAACGCTTCAGTCTCACTCAGCCCACTCATTTTGGCAACGATCCAAAATCCGCTGTCGTTCATCCAAGACCCGATACAAGATCCGGCACCGATTGCCGTGCAGATGTAAACCATGTTGAAGCCCAGATCCGCTTCGACCAAACCAAACGAAGCCATCATCGCAGACACCGTAATCATCGCAGTGGTGCTCGACCCCTGTGCGACCTTCAATAATCCGGCCATTCCGAACGCCAAAAAGAGGGACACCAACCCGACAGCATTGCTGTCTTCAAACAATCCCTTGATATCAGCAGCCACTCCGGTTTCCTTCAGCATTGCTCCAAAAGCTCCGCCCGCCGCCGTGATCAGAATGACCAAGCCACCGCTCAGTAGAGCCGTTTCAACGGCTGCAGAAAAATCGTTGCCAGTCGGGCGTTTCCAGCGAACCCATGTGATCAAGGCCATTGTCATCGACAACAGTAATGCCAGCGACGGATTTCCCGCCAATTCGGTGTATGGCTTGAGGTCATTGAATGTGTTTGGCTGAAAGACCTGAGCCGCAGTGCCGCCAGCTTCCAGCTTTTCGCCAAGCGTGACATCGATTGTGTCGGCAACGCTGGGAGCAGCGCCCGCGAACTCACTGATCGGCACGACCAGCTGCGCGAAGTCGTCGGAACTCAACAAGACCTCATTCGCACCCACACTTTCGACGATAGCAATCACCTGTCGCTGCTGCAGTGTTCCGACGATCGTGTCTCCTGAGATCAGCAACACTGGCAGAATCACTGGCAGCAAGGCTTCCCATAATGGAACCGGAGATTCCAGAGTTCCACTGCCACCACTGACCGTCGCATCCGCCTCGTCAGGTTCAGCCAACGACGCGATTTTTACATGCTTATCCAAGTATCCCGCGAAGACGATTCCTGCAATGGCCGCAGGAAAAGCGACAAGGCAGCCCACACCAATCATCAGCCCCACCGAAACATCCAGAGTCATCGCCATCGCCAATGGTCCCGGAGTCGGCGGAACCAGCGTATGTGTGATCGCTCCACCCGCACAGATTGCCAAGACATACAGCAGAAAGTTCTTTCCCGTTTTTCGATACAGAGACCGCGCCAACGGAACCAAAAGATAAAACACGGTGTCGAAGAACACGGGAACAGACAGCACAAAACCGCTGCCCATCAGTGCCCATGGTGCTCTTTTTTCGCCGAGCAGCGATAGGAACGCCAATACGATTCTGTCTGCCGCACCGCTTCTCATCATGGCTTCGCCGATGACGGCCGCAAAGCCAATCACAAGGCCGATTTTTCCAGCAGCCACGCCGAATTCACGGCCCACGCGATTCATGCGTTCGACAAGAGACGCCCCTTCTGGCGCGTTGACACCGTCTTCAGTTTGGGGCCCCGTCGCAAGGAAACTCACGGCCAATGCGGCCACAATCAGAGCGATAAATGCGTTGATGCGCAGACCAATAATCAGGCCCAGCACAACCAAAATGCCGATGGTGACGACGACGAATGAAGACATAAACGAAACTCTTTAAAAACCAGCCTGCGTCGAACAGAAATCAGTGCTTTTCCGCGCCGCTCCTTGGCGTATTTATTTAGCGTATTCAATTGTGCGAGTTTCTCGCAGCACAGTCACTTTGATTTCGCCCGGATAGGTCAGTGATTGTTCAATGGCCTGAGCGATATCGCGCGTCATTTTCTTCGACTGGCGATCGTTGACCTGATTGGCGTCCACGATAATCCGCACTTCGCGTCCCGCCTGGACGGCGAATGCCTGTTGCACGCCGGGGAAGCCACACACCAAGGCTTCGAGTTCTTCCAGTCGACGAACGTATTTTTCCAACGTCTCGCGACGCGCTCCTGGGCGAGCGGCGGAAATGGCGTCGGCAGCTGCAACTAGCACTGTGTAGATGTGTTCCGGGCGAATGTCGTCGTGATGACCGGCTGCAGCGTGGACGACTTCTTCCCCTTCACCGTAACGCTTCAGCAGTTCCGCACCGACGGCCGGGTGACCGCCTTCCATTTCGTGGTCGGCCGCTTTGCCGATATCGTGCAGAAAACCACAGCGGCGAGCCAATGTCGCATCCAGTCCGAGTTGCTCGGCCAGCAGTCCTGTCAAGTGAGCCACCTCGATGGAGTGCTGCCGGACGTTCTGACTGTAGCTGACTCGAAAGTGCAGGCGTCCCATCAGGTAAATGGTCTTTTCGTGCAGACCGCGGATGCCCGCTTCTTCGCTGGCTTCGATGCCCAATTTCCGAATATGTTCGTCCATTTCTTTCGTCGTTTCGGCGACGATTTCTTCGATGCGGGTCGGGTGAATTCTGCCATCTTGGATCAACTTGGCCAGCGACAGTTTGCCGATTTCACGGCGTACGCTGTCGAAGGCGGAAATGATCACGACGCCCGGCGTGTCGTCGACAATCACGTCGACGCCGGTTTCCTTTTCGAAGGCGCGAATGTTACGACCTTCGCGGCCAATGATCCGGCCTTTCATGTCGTCACTGGGAATGTCCACCGTGGAAACCGCGATTTCTGAGGTGTGAGCAGAAGCGTAACGCTGCACGGCCATGCCGATAATTTCGCGAGCTTGCTTGTCACAGTGCGTCTTCACGTCTGATTCATGCTTGATGATCAGGGCGCCGACTTCGTCGCTGAGTTCGGTTTCCAGTCGTTTGAGGAGCAGGCTTTTGGCGGCGTCTTTATCCAGTTCGCTGATTTTGTAGAGCTGTTCTTGTTCTTCTTTCAGCAGTCGGTCGAGCTCCTTTTGTCGGGCATCGATGGCTTTGGTGCGGTCTGCCAGCTTTTGCTGCGTGCCCTGCAGCATCTGTTCTTTTTTGCGAAAGTCATTATTGAGCTCTTTGATTTGGCTTTCGCGTTTGTCGGTTTCTCGCTCGCGTTCTCGCAATGCGTCGCGGCTTTCGTTCAGCTTGGCATCCAGTTTCTCACGCTGCTTCAGCATTTGCTCCTTGAGTTCAATTTCTTTGTCTTTGCGAAGAGCGTCCGCTTCTCGCTCGGCATGCGCGAGAATTTGGTCACGCGTTTTGTACGCGCCACCTTTGGCAAGGCGATCGACGACAAAGCCGATTGCGATGCCAAACACGCCGCATAACGCGGCGATAAAATAGTTGTTCATTGGAAACGTCTACTTAAAATGTATGACGGTTCCTGCCAACGGTATTCGTTCAGAAAACTCAGCGCGAAACGCCTCGATGCAATGTTGAAAACGGCATCGAGAAGTGTCGATCAGCAGGCTTCTGGAGCGACCATTTCGGTAGCTGTCCCGCGTAGCTCTGAGCAAACTCCCGCGCCGGGACACCAGTATCCCGGGTGTTCGGAATAATGCCGAACGTAGCTGAATGGTGGCATCGATCCATGCGTCGTGCAGTCGATTCACGATCAGCGGCAAAGGAAAGGCGGTGTCGGCGATTGGCCGAGACAGCTTTCCTGCAGATGGTGATAATCGACCGAACTGTAGCGCAGCAGCCAAGCACAGCAAGGTGAGAATGAGCACAGACATTGTACGATGGGGTAGCAGAGAGGCGAAATTGGTCGCAAGCTCGAAGTGACCGCTGAGAATAGCTAGTCTGTCTTTCTGAGGTTTGCGGCAGGATCCGAAGACCTTGATTCAATTATCCAGCCGTCCGAGTCGTGGAAAGCACCACTTCCGGAACGGCAACCGCGTCATGCTATCAAAGCGCCCGTAACGTTCAACCGGTGCGGGATTATCGCCCGGAAAACCTACAGAAACGCCTCGTGAACACAGAAATGACCAATTTTCATGCCTCATTGGCAGGCGGCTACGCCACAGCTGACTGCCAAGTGACCGATGGACTGCTGCTGGCTGTTTCAGGCGGTGCCGACAGCATCGCGTTGCTGCATGGCACGCTGGCTTTGTGGCCGGACGCTGCACAGCAGTTGGTTGTCGCTCACGTGAATCACCGGCTACGTGGGGCCGACAGTGACGCCGACGCCGATTTTGTGGCAAAGCTGGCGGATCAGCTGGGGCTGCCATGCGAAATGATGACTGCAGAGCAAGGCAGCATTCAGCACAGCAGCCGCGGATCTCTGGAAGCGGCAGCGCGAAGCATTCGGTATGAATTCCTTATGGAGACCGCGTCCCGACTGAAATTTCCTGCAGTGGTGACGGCTCATCACTTTGACGATCAGGCGGAAACCATACTCCACAACATCATCCGCGGCACAGGACTGCGTGGGTTGGCCGGTATGCAATCGTCTCGGCCACTTCAGGAAGGCATCACTCTAGTTCGGCCGATGCTCGAAATCAGATCAATCGACGTTCACGAATACCTCAATTCCTTTGACGCAGGGTACCGAACCGATTCCTCAAACAATGAAGTCAGGTTTACACGCAACCGAATCAGGACCGAATTACTTCCCAGTCTGCGGGCTGACTTCAACGTAGCTGTGGACGATCACATCGTTTCTCTCGGGCGGCATGCGAAGGACGCGGTTCGTATGCTGGACGGATTTGCCGAACAGGTTTTGCAGGATGTGCTGCTTGAGCAAACCACTGAGATCTGCACGATCGACAGAACTAAACTTATGCGATGGCCCGAAGATGTGCGTTGCTACAGCATAGCGCTCTTGTGGGTTCGGCAGGATTGGCCACGAAAAAAAATGACGTCGCGCCATTATCAATTGCTAGCGACTGTCGTGAGCGACACCGTCAGTCGCCAAGGCGACTTGCCCGGTGGCGTGAGATTTCAGACATCAAACCAGATTCTGAGGCTGACACGAAATTCCTAACCTGAGCAAAAGAATTTCAGAGTCCAGAATACAAAAAGGGACTCCGGAAGGAGTCCCTTTCGTTCGCGGTTCAGATTGTCAGTATCGACTTTTACCCGTCGGCTGATTTAGTCGCAGTCGCCGATTCAACGTCTGAGATTGACAGGGCCTTGTAGCCGCCAGTTGCTTTGAAATACAGAAGCAACAGTAGGTAAATCACGGCCATTGCCGCGGGCAGCAACGAGTCAGTCCGCAGCACATGTCGGTCACCGCGAACATCTGCTGCAGTCACGGCGATCTGCTTTTCAGACCGTTCAGCCAGTTCGATTTCCTTAATCGCCCCCAGCTTTGTGCCATCAAGGCCATGTACTTCGCTGAATCCGAGAAACTGGCTCGGCTTCTCTGCTTTGAATTCTGCGTACAACTCCATATCTACCTTTTGTAGCTCTTCACCAGCATACCTATCCTTGAAATAACCTAGCCCAGGCGATCCAATCAATCCCGCAGACATCATTCCGATACCGCCCATGATGCTGATGGCGACGGCCCCCGTTCGTGGAAAGCGGTCAGACGCAACAGCGAGCATCGTAGGCCAGAAGAATGTCTTGCCAAGGGCGTAGACTGTCAGTGCTCCGAGTGCTCCGCCAAACGTGGTGATCGCACTGACCATGTTCAGCCCGACACATGCAAGAATGGCACAAACAAACAAAATGCCGATTGGGGAAAACTTGAGTGTGTTTTCGATCCAGTGAGCACAGAATCGAAGTGCAAACATCACGGCTGAGGTGAAGACGAATAGGATCTTCCCTTCGCCCGGACTGAGAATATTACCAGTAATATTCTGCGCCCACTGGTCAGTTCCGAGTTCAACTGCACCGACAATTGCGTGCGTGACGAACAAGACGAACATCAACCAATGGCCAATAGAAAAATTGGTCAGAACGGCAATCCCGACCAACAACGCCCCCCCGACTCCGTAGGCATAAGTGTCTGAGAGTTTGAGGGTGTCTTGGCAAAACAAAGTAACCATGTAGCTGATCACTGCTCCCCCAAGAATTCCTACGTCTTTCAGCATCTCGCCCAGCGTCAACCCCTTCTCAGAAGCTTCTGAGCGTGGAAAATTTTGGCCCATAAACATGACTCCATACCCGATTGTTGGAATCAGATAGAGAGCCAGCTGAGCCTTCCATCCCCAACTTTCACCGAGCAGCCAACCGGCAATACCACCGGCAACCAGACCGGCCGGCCAGCTGGCGTGCAGGATGTTCAGGTAGTGCGTTCTGTTTTCGGGAAACAACGTTGCGACCAATGGGTTCGCAACAGCTTCGAGGACGCCATTTGCCAGTGCGAAGACAAACATCCCCCAGAACAGATAGTCGTATGCGTTCTCAGGGGTCGACGCGCCAAATGTAATAAAGGCCGAGAGGATGTGGCAAAGAAATGCAACAATAACCAACCACCCGTATCCGATCTTGTCAACGATCACTCCGCCGATAATGATGCCGAAGCAGAAACCGGTAAACCCAGCGCCACCGATCGCGCCCAACTGTCCGGCCGTGAAGCCGTATTCAGCCGACCAGTTCGCGAAAATTCCGCCGCGAATCGCGAAGCCTACACCAGCTGCGAAGATCGCCCAAAAACCAGCCCAAAGTAACCGTTTTGCGTTCGGCACTGTCCTAGGAGCTGCATCTGCAGCAGCGCCATTCGTGATTTCACTCATTCAAACATCTCCTGCGGCGGTTGTCGCCAGACCGCTCGATAAACGAATTTATGCGTTACATTGCCTGGGACGACAGCGTGTCTCACGCGGCTACCCCAAGTGTCCAAGCTAGGAGTCTAGCCACCCAATGATGTGCTTTCCATTCAAGTCACAACCCCAGCGCCAACAAACTCGCCATCGGAAGGCAATTCGTCCCGAGGCACCGAATGACCCCACGAAGTCACCGAAAATCAATCGGTTTTCATCGATAGGATCGAATGTCGCAGCAGCTTCGCGTTGATTTTGTCGCTCAAAGCGTGGCACATTCCAATAAAACAGTCCACGGCCCGGTCTTCGTTCAGTTCGTGAGCCGTAAATTCGGCCAGCGCGTCCTGTCGCAGAATCGTGACCTGGTCCAGCAAACCTTGCAGAACGGTTGATTCTTCGGTGTCGCCCTCACCATCGACGTCCATCTGCTGTTGTTCCAGTTGTAATAGTTCACGAATGAAACGATCCAGACGGTGTTCCTGACTCAGGATCTGCCGCCGCGTCCACCAGCGATGCAACAGCCACATGGCCGCCAGCATCGACACGACAAAAGACCGCAGGCCTTCCGTCCCTTCCACAAAGTCCGGATTGATCACGGGCTTCAGATCCGGAAAGAAAACATGCTGCGCGCCGGGGTGCATTTCGAATTCTGAACGCTGCTGCGCATATTCGACTCCACCAGCAAACAGTTCGGTTAATTCCAGGCGGCGTTGGACTTGAGGATCAGCGACGATCCTCGTCAATTCTTCAATCAACTTGACGGACGCGTTTGTGCGAGCCAGCAACTGAGCTTGCACGGTGATCGTCGGGAAGTCGACCGCTGGGATTGGCGGTGCAACGCGAAAGTAACCCGCTGGCACCACCGTTGATGTCAGGGCGATGTTCTTCATCGCTAGTGCGTCAACGGCTGGTACGGGCACAAGACTGCCAACGCCCGGTTGCAGCAAGTCCTTCAGGATCGGAGCCTGCAGGCCACAGCACATCACAGCAATGTCGATCTTTTTCTGTTGCAGCCGTTCCGCCAGATCTGCATAGGGCACAGATTGAACGTCAATGTCGTGGTTGCCCAGATGCTGCAGCAGCAACAGTGTCATTGCATAATCACCCGAACTGCGATCGTTGCAGGACCAGACTTGGCCAGCCGTGGATTCAAGATTGGGTTGAGCGTCCGCAGGGCACACGGG
The DNA here is from genome assembly GCA_041688835.1 of Fuerstiella sp. Taxonomy (GTDB): domain Bacteria; phylum Planctomycetota; class Planctomycetia; order Planctomycetales; family Planctomycetaceae; genus Fuerstiella. The sequence continues at coordinate 3,300 of JBDNHJ010000043.1, read as the reverse complement.
CAGCAGATATTCCGGATACAAATTGCTGACCAGCCGCGCCCGTTCACCAGCGCCTTTGAGTTCCTTGTCGTTCACAATGAACTGCGTTTCTGGTTGATACAAAGCGATGTCGGCTTCGCCCGATTCCAGCAGCTTCAGGTTTTCCAGCGATCCTGCGGTCTCTTTCACATGCACTCGGATATTCAACCGCTCGGCAAGTTCCCGACTCAAGTCGTTTGCCAGTTGTGCATAGCGTCCGTTTTCGGGGCCTCCCGCAATCGTGATGTGCGGCGGAATGCGCGTGCGATACCAATACGACAGCGTTAAAAGTGCCAGCAGCAATACGATGACCGCGAATGGCCAGCTCGATTTTTGGAACACAGCCGTCATCCGAGATTGTTGCGGCAAGGTCGAGGACGTCTCTGTCATGATGCCTCCGATACATTAAGGATTGCTCCGACGTTACTTTGTACGCTGAGAGTCAAACATCCATCACGGCGTGTATTGGAACAGATTTCTGCCAATTTCACGGCAAAATCCTGCCGAATCACAACTCCACGGTCAGCCAGAATTGCGGATCTGTGGCGGGAAGGTCACTATCTGTGGCCCTTGGTGCGAAAAGTTCAGAAGTGCAGGTCCGCATTTCGTGAAATCGCTGCCGAAGTTTCTCGCGTTTGCACGATTCTGATTCGGCACGCCATTCTATTCCACTGCCGAAAGTCATCGTTGTGTTCGATCAGCAACGCACCTGCCAGCTTGTGACTCTGGGTTGCAAAGTCAATCAGTACGAAACGCAGTTGGTGCTTGAGACGCTGCAGCAGAATGGGTATCGCGAAGCGGCCGACGGTGAGGCGGCCGATCTGTGCATCGTCAACACCTGCACCGTGACGAACACCGGTGACAGCAAATCGCGGCAGGTGATTCGCCAATTGGCAAAAAAGAATCCCGGCACCAAGACCATCGTGATGGGTTGCTACGCGACGCGAGATCCTCAGGCCGTCAGTGAACTTCCCAATGTGATTGAAGTGGTCACCGACAAACGTGAACTGCCGGACATCTTGGGCCGCTTCGGCATCTTCGATATGCCAGCGGGCATCAGCCAATTCGAAGGACACCGGCGAGCGTTCGTGAAAATTCAGGACGGATGTATCCTGAAGTGTTCGTACTGCATTATCCCTAAAGTTCGTCCGGGGATTCGTAGTCGCAGACCACAGGACATCGAAGACGAAATTCGGCGACTGGTCGACAACGGCTACCGCGAAATCGTCATTAGCGGTGTCCACGTCGGACACTTCGGGATCGACACAAACAACCTGACCAACGGAGACAAGCCCGAACGCTTATGGGATTTGTTTCGACGACTCGACCGCATCCCCGGCGATTGGCGGATGCGTCTGTCGAGTATCGAATCGGTGGAAGTCAACGACGACTTCATCAAAGCGGCGGGCGACTGCGAGCATCTGTGCCCCCAGTTTCATCCGGCATTACAAAGTGGTTCTGACACCGTGTTGCAGCGGATGCGGAGACGATATCGCGTTGACAGGTTTTTGGAACGTCTGGATCAGGTGCGTGATATGCTGGGCAGTGATCCCGCGTTCACCACCGATATCATTGTCGGGTTCCCTGGCGAAACCGATGCGGAATTCGAACAGACCCTTGAAACCTGTCGCCGTGCTCGCTTTATGAAAGTCCACGTGTTTCCGTTTAGTCGTCGAGACGGCACGCCGGCGGCGGATTTTAAGGACCAGATTCCGGCCCCGATCATCAAAGAACGAGTGCATGCCTTGGGCTTACTAGAACGAGATCTGGCTCTGGACTTTTACAATAATCGTGTCGCGGCGGGGGATGAGCAAACGGTGCTGGCAGAACGGATCTGCGAGCATCGGCCCGGCTATGTGAAGGGCACGGATCAGTGGTATGTGCCGACGGAGGTGCAGGGGACCGCGGCCGACCTAGGAAATTTTGTCCGCTGTCTGCCGCTGGAGGCAAATCGCGAACGGGTGATTGCGTCTCGTATCTCACCACCCCATGATACGGTCGCATGCGGCCCTGAATCGCTGATTGCCCCGCAGGCTAACGGCTTCAATTCTTAGGACGATCGCAAGGTTTCATGGTATCGGCTTCCAGTCTGTCAAGCCGAAAACACAGGCTGGAAGCCTATGCGACGTGAACACACACACAGTCACAATACAACACGCGGATTTCCAATGGCGACACTCATCGCCGTCGAAGGTATCGACGGAGCAGGCAAGGGGACTCAAGCACGACAGCTGGTCGAACGTTTCAACGCCATGGGTGTGAAGGCGACGGGCCTGCAGTTTCCTCGCTATTCAGAAACCACTTTCGGCGGTGCGATCGGTGACTTTTTGAATGGTCGGTTCGGGTCACTGGATCAGGTGCATCCGCAGTTAGCAGCGGTGCTGTATGCCGGCGATCGATTCGAATCTCGCCAAGTTTTGGAAAACGCAGCCAATCAAAACGATGTGGTGATTTTAGATCGCTTCACCGGATCGAATCTCGCTCATCAGTCCGCCAAGCTGGACGGTGAAGAACGCCTCGAACTCATCAAATGGATTGATCATGTCGAGCATGTGGTCTTCGGATTGCCCCGACCCACGCTGAATGTGCTGATCGACATCAGTTCCAATTGGAGCCGTGAGTTAGTCAGTCGAAAAGGCGAACGCGACTATACGAACGCGGAAGCTGACATTCAGGAATCGAATCTGCCGTATTTGGAACGCGTCCGTGCGTGCTATCGGACCATCGCTGACCAGCGAGACGACTGGCGAATCGTGGAAAGTTTGGATGAAAATGGCGAATTGCGAACCGTCAGTGATATCAATCAAGAAATCCTTGAACTCATCAAGCCGCTTGTTCATCTGCCGAAGAGTCCCGTTTAATCGTCGTCGTAACGGAAGGCTGGCCCGCTGGCGTTTGGGTTGCTTCAACCTCCGCGTCGAGGTCTGCGTCAGCCTCAGCTTCAACCAGCGCGATGCTATCGGCTTGCGGTGGTCGGCCCAGTGATTCATAGTCGGGCAAATCTTGGACTCGACCAAGTCCGAACATGTCCAAAAACGACCGTGTTGTGATATACAAAAACGGTCGCCCGAGGGAATCTTCTTCACCACCGACCTTCACCAACCCGCGATCAATCAGCTGTCGAATCATTTCTGCCGACTGGACTCCACGGATGGCTTCTACGCGGGCACGTGTCATCGGCTGTTGGTAGCCGATGATGGTTAGCGTCTCCATCATGGGTTGAGAAAGTCGCATTTCGGCCTGCCGCAAATGAATCCGATCCAGCCAAGTGACCAGAGCCGG
>JBDNHJ010000296.1:0-3545 GCA_041688835.1 Fuerstiella sp. | reverse complement strand
CGTCCCGTCTGCCGAGCTTCACGCTGCGCCGTTCTTACCAGCCTCTGGCTGCTCACCGTCGACGCGCCCACCGGCACCGTCGCAATCCTCACCAAGAACAGCCGCCAACTCTCAGAGCAACCACCGTGCCGAACGCTATTGGCTGCGTCCCCTTTCCCCTCCTTCCCTTTTCCCCTCCTTCCGACAGACGCGATTCCGGAACTATCAGACTGCAAATTCTACGGCGTAATGCTGCGCACTATGAGATGTGGCCACCTGGCGAGAGTGCGAAGGGCGGTCATCGGTGGACGCACAGAGACTTGGGAGGGTTCCGAGTCTACGATTGTCGCGGTCCAGCCGGACGCGGGACGCGGCTGGAGAGTGTCTTTGGAAGACGGCAGTTTTGCAGAATTCCTGAAAGTCCAGAAGGTTCAGATTGTTGACCATGAAGACTTAGTCCGGCTCCATAAGTTGACTCTGGATCTGCATTGGCTCGGGGAGTCCCAATCTGCAGCCAACTGGTACAAAATAGATTCGTACACGTGGCGCATAGTCGTGAATCGCACCAATCACGGTAACCAGTCGCTTGAAGTGCAAGTGGATTCAACCCGAACCATTGTAAAGGCCGCATTGGTCTGGGGACCGGAAACTCCTTAGTCGATGAAGGAGCCTGCCCTTCAGAAGTTGTGCCTCTCGCGTCATCATCCGGGAACCATTTATGTCGATCAAACAACAACGTCGATTCCGCGCACGGTGCCTCCTCACGCACTTGAAGCAGAGACCTTTGACTCTGCTGATTCTGCTCAGCGTTTGGGCGAGCGCCGACGTCATTCGCGCTGATGATGGCCGGATTGGTTCGCACGTTCAGATTAGGATGCTGGCACTCGTATTGGTGTGTGCGGATCAGCCGACGTCAACCGCCCAGCAGCAGGACGCATGGATGAAGCATTTGAAGTGGACGCAGCGTTATTTTGCCGAACGGCTGGATGGTGACACGTTCGAACTGGCCGCCGACATGCCGGACGTGATCAGGTTGCAACGTCCTCTGGCGTTTTACCGAAGTCTCAAAAAGGGCGAACCGGCGTTGCAGTGGACGGCGGAGTTGCTCGAACACCTCAACGTCAGCCGCTTCGACTGTCCGTACACGTTGTGCTGCCTAGTCATGAACCCGCAGGACCGCTGGCCCGTTGGCGGCGGTCGCTCACTGAACGGTGGCGTCAATCGGGGCGGCGGGATGCTGGTGATCTCCTCCTTTGCACTGGATAAACTGCCCAATTTTCAATCCACGCTGCGCCATGAGATCGCTCATACCGTCGGCCTGCCGCACGTGGATTCCTACGGTTACGATATGAAGACGACTCGATCCTTAATGGCGTACAACAAGATGCACCAAACCAACCGATTTCAGGAATCAAGAACGCCCGCTCGGCTGATCCCCGAAGACGTACGAATGCTGGCTCTGGCGGACAACGTGTTTCCGAAGACTCGCTTTGATGTCAAGCAGGACGTGCCTACCCGATACAAGCTGTTCCCGCGAGTCGTCACTTTGGGGCCGATGAAGATTCCCGGACATCCCGACTACGGGCCGGCGTTCAGCGCGCCATCCGGAGAAGACAACGGATCGAAGGCGGCTCACCTGAATCAGCGATTTATTCTGCCGAGCATCGGACCGGGCGTCACGTTCGACAACAAAAATATGTGGGCGTGGAAAAAACAGCCGGACGGCAAAGTTGTCCTGGACATTGTATTTCCCCAAGCGGTCACGCTCACAAAGATGTTTGTGCATTCGGAACACAGTGGTCAGTACAACCGAGCCGATCAGGTGCTGGTCGAAACGGTTGACGGTGCCAACAGCCAAAAAGTGGCAGATGCGCCGCTGATGTCAGCCGACGCTGACTTGGAATTTCCTAACGCCACTGCGGCTCACTGGCGGTTGACGTTTCAGGCCGGGAAGTCCGGCAAGGTCTGTCTGCGCGGCCTGCAGTTCTTCAATGGCGAACAGGCTCTGTTTCCGCCACCGGTCCCATATCACTGGGAAGACGCGGCAGCACGATGAGTGAAAAAATCGATTTCGAAGACGGCTTCAAGCAGGCCAATGAACATTCCGGAAAAGGCTTGCATCAGGAAGCTGCAACACTCTATCGTCGGTGTCTGAAGCAACAGCCGAATCATGAGTGGGCGTTGAATAACCTTGGTTACAGCCTGAATCAGTTGGGCCGTTTTCCGGAAGCCATCGGTTGCCTTCAGCACGTCGTCCTGCTGCATCCCGATAACCTGACGGCTCATGCCAATCTGGTGACGGCTTGGGACGGCAGCGGTGAAAAGCACGAAGCTCTGAACTGCCGAAGCATTGGTTTTCAAAGAGACCATTCAACAGAACGATGCGGACTTCTGCACTATGGCTCAGCAAGACGGAATTGATGTATTGGTCGATCTGAATGGTCACACCGGCGGACACAACCGTCTGGGAGCGTTTGCGATGGGGGCCGCTCCTGTGCAGGTGTCGTTTTTGGGCTATCCGAATACAACCGGACATCCGGCAGTCGATTACTACGTCTCGGATGAGTTCTGCACGCCGGTGGGTATGTCGGACCATCTGTTCCGTGAGACTCTGTGGCGGAACGTAGCCAGTTGCGGATACAGATTGCGGTTTGATTAAGGAATCTGCAAACGCGAACACGGTGAGTGAAAATGAACAAGGCCGTCCCAAACATAATCAGCAGAGAGTGCCGAAGACCTAAAGTCCAGAGGTGGCCGCCATTGCGAAACATGCCCCCCGGAAGAATGGGAACTGTATTCGAGTTGTCAAAGAATGGCTGCCACCCATCATGGCGATTTGGACCAGTCTTGAATTGCCACAGCGGATCATTTGTGCCTTTCAGGCTGGTGAGGAGAAATCCCTTGTCGTCGACAGAGAGCAGGTAGCTGGTCCTTGGAATTCCGACGATGCCCTGACTTACGCCCTGACTTACGCCCTGCTTCCCAGTCACGTATGCAATAAGAATACACGTGACTGCAAGATGCACCGAAAGCACAGTGAACAGTCTGAAAATCCGTCTCATGCCGATATCCTGTGTAACGAATTGCGATCTATGCGGCGGCAGGGATGTCGGCTTATCGATCGTGCGTTGAACGTTTCCGCTTCGTGAGCGGGGGCGAGTGGTTAAATGCTGACCGCTTTCCCGTTTGGAATCAATGACGTCATTGATTCCTGTCTGGGTTCCAGTTTAGGCTTAGGGCAACTGGTTGTGACAACCTAGGGCTGCGGATGTGTTTTGTGGGGGCGCTCATGGATTTGGGCATTTCAGATTGGGTGGCCGGGGCTGGACTGCACGAAGTGAAGGAAGCCCCGGGGTTTCGCTCGTGCCTCACTCCAACCCCGGCCACCCTTCCCCGTTCAGCAATCATCCGTGAGCGTGATCGTGACTGCGGTGTCGTGGGATGGCTCGAAGCTGAAGCTTCTGGGATAGGCGTTCCCAAACTGGAGTTTGGGAACGAGGTGGCATGCCGTTCAAGTAGGTGCCGTCGGCCCGCCGGCACTTTCGCCGCTAGGCGAACCGAGCGTT
>JBDNHJ010000295.1:0-6220 GCA_041688835.1 Fuerstiella sp. | reverse complement strand
TGCTGCCACTCAATCCGCTCACGCCAAACCTGCTCCCGCTCGCTCATATCTCACCTCGCCAGAAAAAATCCACAGACCGGAATTACACCGGACGCAAGACTATCGACACTGGCAAGAATGGTTTCCCCGGACGCTTACACTCCTCCAACGCTGCGTAGCAGCTTAATGCTAAGTTTTTCGAAGAGCGCATTTACCACCCGGACAGAATTTGCGTTTACCGGCACCTCATACGCCGCTATGAAAGCGTATCTCGCTTCATCAATCCGGGGCAGACGAGGGCCGAACGTCTTCTTTTCATCGATGACCGCTGACTCTGGTACGCGTTGTCGCAGATCGCCTGACAGTCCCAGCTCAATTGCGTCACACGGCCTAAAAAGACGATCGACAGCTTCGCCAAGAGCAAAGACAGTCCGGAACAATGGAAGTTTCTGCAGTGGCTTGTGCAGCCTTCTCTTTAGCTGGTCTGTCGGTGCCTAGATCTGTTGAAGCGGCGGGAGGAACGCATCGGCGTCAAACGAATCTTCGTAGTCGGCCAGTGCGGAGCTTGCTTCTTCGTGAAAGTGCTCTGACATCGAAATCGTTGTCAGATCTTCAGCAACACGCTCCAAGAGCATTTCCAGCTGCAGGGTGTCATTCGGAATGAAGGCGAGAATTATTGGCCGGATCAGGCGGGTCGAAACGTCAGAACATTGTTGCCTGTGCTGATCCATGGAGGAACCAAGAATGAGCCAGCGTGCCGACCACGCCAGCTCATTCACAAGTCGCCCTATCTCGTAAGTTGCAATGATTGCGGTTTCGAATTGATCCTTGTCGCTGAAGGTCAGCCTGAGTTGTTCAGCAACTTCGCTTTTCTTGGCCATCGTCTTGTCCCGCAAAATGGCTACGCGGCCGCATTCGGGCGTACCAGTATCACCCCGACTGCTTCGCGATCTTAATCGCCAGCTTCAGGTTACGCTCTGCATAGATCTGTGTCACGTCTGCACGAGTGTGGCCAAGGGTGACCTGAGCTCCTTCGACACCGTGTTCTGCTCGCACCTTGGTTCCAAGCAGGTGTCGTAGCTGATGCGGGAACCAGTATTTGATGTCCAGTCCGTCGCGTTTCGCCCGCTTGAAGGCGTATTGGATCGAGCGGCGGTAGCTGGCTGTGTCGTAGCGTTCACGGAGGCGGCTCTTCTTTGCCTTCTGACGCTCCTTCTTCTTGCTCTCACGGGCCTTCAGCTCAGAAGGGTAGATCGGGGTCTTGCGTTTGGTTTTCGTGTGGACCGGTCGCTGTTGCAGCCGCCATTCTTCCGCCTCTATCGGGGAGAACAGGAAAGCGGCAGAATCACGATCGAGAAAAGGCAGGAGTGCAGCCTGTGCCTTCGGCCCCAGTGGCACTACCTTGTCGTGGCCACGATACCGAGTCTTGTGATCCGACGGGCGATAACGCCACACGTCATCGCCACGCTCAATGTCGCAGGGGCGCATGATGACGATCTCCCCGGACCGCATCCCGGTGAGCCGCTGTAGCTCCACCATGGCCTTCACAGGCGGTGCTAGGCAGTTCAGGAGCTTTTCGACAGCTTCTTCGTCCGCGGGCCTCACAGGTTCCGTTTCCCGGGCGGCAGATTTTTCGAACTGTAACCCAGCTACGGTTTTTAACGCCTCGAGCACGCTTGCGGGGATCAGCTCTTCACTGACAGCCCACTTATAGAACCGCTTGATCCGCCCCACACGGTTGTTGATCACACCCCGGCACAGGGCCTTCTCGATCATGTGCTGCCGAAGGGCCTTCAGGCTCAACGGCCCGAAGTCGATTGCCAACGTGGATCCATACAGTTGGCGTACTGGGCGCAGGGCGTCACGCATGTTGCCCAATTCCGACGTTGGTTTTCCATCTCGAAGGTAATACCCCTTGGCATATCGCCAGTACAGCAGCAAGAGCTCGCTGACGGTCAGAGCTTCGCCCGGAGCGGTGACTTTTTGCTTCTGCGGCATGTTCCGCCGCGAAGCTGCCAGCCATTCCGCGATCACACGATCGTAGGCTTCCTGGCTTTCCGGAGAATCGTACGTCCCGAGATAAAAGCGTCGTCCATCGATCTGGACAAGTGCCTGACCGCTGCCTTTGTGCAGTCGGTATTTCGGTATCCTGCGTCCCATTTGAGTGCTCCTGTGGTCAAAAGGGGTAGTACTACCCCTTTTTGGATGGACCTTCAGGCCGCACTGCCGACTGTTGGCAGGTACGCAAGTCGTGCGTTCAGCAGAAGTTATGAAGAGTACCCCGAGCAGGACTCGAACCTGCAACCTGCCGCTTAGAAGGCGGCTGCTCTATCCAATTGAGCTATCAGGGCCTGTCTGACTGTCTGTGACACAGCTGACGGGCCGGAAGTCTATCGGCTGGTCGACAGATTTCCAATGACGATTGCTGTGATTCTCAAGGGCTGACCGACAGCACGGTTTCAAAACCGATTTTCCAGCACGTGTCGGACAGATTGGGGCGGGCGGGCGGCTCCAACGGCCCGGTGCTCACGATCTGAGTTCGCCCATCAGCTCAACTGGCAGCAGCCTGTTACATTCCAGCCTGAAGCGCTCGAAGATGACGTTCGAAGTGATTTGCCAGAATTTCTGTGTACGTGTCCGGGTGAGTCTCCAAAACCGAACGCACGGCTGGCCCCAGTGTCGGATCAGTGAGCGTCGAACCGAAGGTGCAGTGCAGAATTTGTCGCCCAGGTTTTGTGAAGCCCTTGCCTTCTGGGACTTCCGACCAAAGCTCAAGATATTCACGCTCCAGTTCCAACACATCGCTGACATCGGCTGGGGCCGGCGCTGATGCCAGTGTCGCCGAAACGTGGTACGTGGCCTTGTCGACTTCGTATCGCTGTCGACCGAAGTCAATAATCTGACGGAACAGAGCTTCGTCATGGCGCGCGACGACTCGCAGAGCTTCTAGGTAACTTGTCCCCGCTGTCTTCACGTGGAACTGGCCTTTGGTCTGCTTCGAAAGTAGCGAATACATCGAGACCTTGTCCGACCCCGAATGCAGGCTCATCTTATAGCCACCCAACAATGTCGCGATGGCCGCGTGTTCTCCCAGCGATGCTTCCAACAATCCGAGATCGCCCTTGTAGTCCACGCCCTTTTCCAGATCGCCGATAAACCGTGGTGCCAGACTGACCAGTTTCATGCCACCCTTCAAACACTGGTCGGCGATGATGTAGTGTTCGGCCAGAGTTGTCGGTTGCTCTGTTTCGTCCACTGACAATTCGATTTCGTAGTCTTTGCCAGCAGCTTCATGAACCTGCTTGATGTAGTCGCCCATACTGAGTGCTCGAGCAATCGCTTTGCCGTACTTAACGGCAGCGCGCATACAGGCCTCTTGTGTGAGGTCGATCTTCGTTCCGGTGGTCAGTCCCACGCTCTTACCGACGTAGCCGTCGTACCAGCCGGCAATGTCTTTGACGCCAGCGAATTTTTCCCGGACGAGCGGTTCGCTGTAATCATCGGCCCCTTGGTCGACGTCGTCGGACGGGTCGATGGTGAAGAACGTAAACCCAACTGCGGCTGTGACATCGACGTCTTCCGGAGTCTTCAGGTGATCCGCGTCGGCTCCAACTTTTCCCGTCCAACCAGCGGCTTGAGCACCATTGAGCGCGTCGTCCATGACGTTCGTGGCGGTGCGTTGCGTGCGCGTCATTTCGCGGATCGACTGCTGCGGATAGATGGGCTCAATCCCGCTCCCCGCGCGGTTCATGGATTCCACATGTCCGGGCGTTGCTAAGCCAATACGGTCGCCGAAGCCAAAGGACGGTGCTAGGCCGAGTGGTTCGCATTTCATGATGATAGTGTTCGGTTTTCGGTGTTCGGTGTTCGGTGTTCGGTGTTCGGTGTTCGGTGTTCAATTGGCGACTTCGATGACTGCTTTGATGACGCCGGTTTCTGGTTTTGTGAGCGTTTCGAACTCGCCGACGATGTCGTCGTAGCTGGTGCGGTGTGTAATCCACGTGTCGGTGTTGATTGTGCCTTCTTCAATCAGTTCGATGATGCGACCAAAGTCTGCTGGCAAGGCGTTGCGAGACGCTTTGAGGGTGATTTCTGGCTTGTGGAGCACTGTGTGTAAGAAGCTGACTTCCTGAGTTGTGATGCCAACGTATACCAGTGATCCCGTATGGGCGACATACGATAGTGCATTCGCCATCGAGTGATGGCTGCCGGTAGCGTCTGTGACGACTGTGAACTTGTCGCCATTGGTGGCCGCCAGCACTTGATCCATTTCGCTGCCGTCGCCCTTGAATACAATCGTGTGGTCGATGTTGTAGTTGTTGCGGCAGAATTCCAACCGTTCCGGGTTCATGTCCATCACGGTGATGGACGCTCCGGTCAGGCGTGCAAATTCCAGCGTGGCCAATCCGATCGGTCCAGCGCCGATGATCAGCGCGTGGTCGCCGTTTGTCGGGTTGCCGCGATCGTTGGCGTGACAACCAATCGCCAGCGTTTCTACCAGCGCCAGTTGTTCCATCGAAAGTTTCGTGGACGAGTGCAGTTTTTCTGCGCGGATTAGGAATCGTTCGCACAGTCCGCCGTCGACCATCACGCCGATCACGTTCAGTTTCTCACAACAATTTGGGGCACCTTTGCGACAAGGGTAACATTGCCCGCAGTTCATGTACGGTTCAACGCTGCACCGGTCTCCAGCGGCCACGTTGCTGACACCTTCGCCGACTTCCAGTACTTCGACGCCGAGTTCATGGCCGGGAATTCGCGGGTAGCTAAAGAAGGGCATTTTCCCCAAAAAACCGCTGATATCCGTGCCGCAAATTCCCATTCGGTGCGTGCGAACCAGAGCCTGACCGGGGCCGGGACGTCCCGGATCGTCGATCTCAATATATTGAAAGTGTTTGGGCTCCAGAAGCTGAATCGCCTTCATGGGGGGCTGCTTTAAAATAGACGGCGGTTGATTTGGGCGTGTGATTTTTTTGCTTGCGATGCAATCGCGGCTGACAAACGTCGTCAGGTTGTTGGTCACTGTGTGACTGATTAACATTGTGACAAACCGCTGGCTGAACATCTTGTCACCTGCGGCTGGTTTTTCGTAACAATCGGACATTGATAGCTGTCCGACTCAACTTTTCGCGATCCCCAAACGCATGTCGTCGCCTCAGAAAAAACTCGACCAACTGCTGCGTCACGGCACAACCCCGGCGGGTGAGCGGCGGTTGCGGAATCAGTCCATTGCCGACAGCGTGTTCGCCACGTCTCCGTATCTGACCGATCCCAATTTTTCTCGATTTCATGCGGACGACGTGCAGCTACTGTATGAACTCTACGACGAACACTACTTCGAAGGTATGCTGCGCCAGTGCTTGAATCACAAGCAGATTACGTTCCGGCTGTCACCACGGATGACTCGCACCGGCGGCAAGACAACGCGCTGGGGAGATCGACTCCACCGGACTCCAGCGCGTTACGAAATTGCGATTTCGTCGACGCTGCTGTTCGAATCGTTTCAGGATCCTGAACGAGGCATTACCGTCACTGGACTGGAATGCGACAATCGGCTGGACGCTCTGATGCGGATTATGGAGCACGAAATTGTCCACCTGACGGAACTGCTGGTGTGGACCGATTCCAATTGTTCGCTCGGCCGTTTTCAGGACATCGCCAGTCGTACGTTCGGACACCTAGATCATCGGCATGATCTGATAACGCCCAGTGAAGTCGCGGTGACTCAGTTCGGAATTCGTCCCGGCGTTAAAGTCCGATTCGACTATGGCGGAAACATTCTGGAAGGCGTCGTGAATCGAGTCACCAAACGGGCGACCGTGCTGGTGGTCGACGCCAGCGGCCTGCGGTATTCTGACGGCAAACGCTACATCAAATATTACATCCCAGTCAAAGACCTTGAACCACTGGAATAGCGTAGTCTGGCCGTGCGGTGAAAAACAACGCGGCAGCGAAGGTTGCGTGGGGACTCCGAATCAAAACTCGCGAACACGAACACACCGATCAAACGCACGAACACAAACGCACTCGGTATCAGTTTAGTCGGTTGGCTCGAAAATTGTCGGTTTCGGATTGCCAGATGTGTCAGACTTGAGAGTTTATCCGGAAATCCGCTCTTGCCGTAAGTGAAATAATTTGAAAGAGTTAGGGCATTTCCAGTTCGTCATCGCAAAGGATTGCCCGATGTCCACGCCCACCCCCTAACGCTTACAAATCAGATTTGACAGATGCTCGATGGATT